>NZ_CFAHBC010000005.1:0-138315 GCF_983179755.1 Brotaphodocola sp.
GGCGTAATCATAGGTTCTCTCATCGCCCATAACGCCTACGGAACGCATATTGGTCAGGGCTGCAAAGTACTGACCGATTCCGCGGTCAAGTCCTGCCTTTGCAATCTCCTCGCGGTAAATCGCATCTGCTTCCTGAACCATCTTTACCTTCTCAGCGGTTACCTCGCCGATGATACGGATTCCAAGACCCGGACCCGGGAACGGCTGACGGTAAACAAGTTTCTCCGGAATGCCAAGCTCCAGTCCTGCCTTACGAACCTCATCCTTGAACAGGTCGCGTAACGGCTCGATGATCTCCTTGAAATCAACATAGTCAGGAAGTCCTCCGACATTGTGGTGGGACTTGATGACTGCGGATTCTCCGCCCAGTCCACTTTCTACAACGTCCGGGTAAATCGTTCCCTGAACAAGAAAATCTACCTTTCCGATTTTCTTTGCCTCTTCCTCGAAGACACGGATGAACTCTTCACCGATGATCTTACGCTTGTGCTCCGGCTCCTCTACGCCTTTGAGCTTTGCATAGAAACGATCCTGTGCGTTGACACGGATGAAGTTCAGCTTGTACGGACCGTTCGGTCCAAATACTTCCTCTACCTCATCGCCCTCGTTCTTGCGCAGAAGGCCGTGATCTACGAATACACAAGTCAGCTGATCGCCGACTGCCTTTGCCAGCATAACCGCTGCAACGGAGGAGTCTACACCACCGGAGAGCGCACAAAGCACCTTTCCGTCGCCTACCTTCTCGCGCAGAGCCTTTACGGTATGCTCAACGAAGTGATCCATCTTCCAGTCGCCTGCACATCCGCAGACTTTGTATACGAAGTTGGACAGCATCTTTGTTCCCTCTACGGTGTGAAGAACCTCCGGATGGAACTGGATTGCATACAGATTCTTCTCTGCACACTCCGCAGCTGCTACCGGGCAGTCCGGGGTATGAGCGATGATCTTAAATCCCGGTGCTTTCTCCTCGATGTAATCGTTGTGGCTCATCCAGCAGATCGTCTTCTCGGAAACATCACCAAACAGAGCACTGCTCTGATCTACGGTCACTTCGATCTTTCCATACTCACGAACAGGAGCCTTGCATACATGTCCGCCAAGAACATGCATCATCAGCTGTGCGCCGTAGCACAGTCCCAGAACCGGAACTCCAAGTTCAAACAGTTCCTTGCTGCAAGTTGCTGCACCTTCCTCATAGCAACTGTTCGGACCACCGGTAAGGATAATGCCCTTCGGGTTCATCTCTTTAATTTTCTCGATGCTGGTCTTGTAGGAATAAATTTCACAGTACACATTACATTCCCGGACCCGGCGTGCCACTAACTGATTGTACTGGCCACCAAAATCGATCACAATGATTTTCTCTCTGTTCACGAGTTGTCTTCCTCCTGGTATTTGTCCGGTCGTCAAAACGCCCGGCATTTTCTCATTTACTACTTTACTACTGTTTGTTGCTTAACATATAGCTCTTTTGTTGCGACAAGCAGAATCTGCCATGATACACCGCATCCGGATTCTGCTCTCCCAAACATTATACATAATTTATCCCGCGGATACAAGAGGGATTCTCATTTATACTTCGTTCTCGTTATTATAACTGTTACCGTACACGGGTAGGCATTTTCTGAGCTGAAAATGCCGTATGATACAGTGGTAGCAACGCTTCAAATTCATGCTCCATCATAAATCACTCTAACTTTACATGATAGATACGTTGATGATAATGCGATCTTAAGGCTTGTTCCAATAACTTAATTCATCACAAACAATTGCCCTCACTTTTCTTTACCGGATTTCCGAAATCTCTGAATCTCCTTCATCAACGTCTTTGCACTCGCAATCATCTCATCAAATGCGCCAAACTTGTAAAGATTCATAATCAGAATTCCGATCGGGACTGCAAGAATCATTCCGGAAATTCCGCGAAACTTAAATCCCAGATATAGAAACACGAGCGTCATCAGAGGAGGAAATCCCATCGTGTCGCCGACAATCTTCGGCTGTACAATCTGGCGCACAACCTGAGTCAGCACATAGAGCAAGGCAAAACCCATCGCCAGCGCATACTCGCCCGCAAGTAATTTGATGATCGCCCACGGAATCAGCACCGTTCCCGTTCCAAACAATGGAAGAAAATCAAGAATTGCGATCAGAATTCCAAGTAGAACTGCATAGTGCACGCCGAGCACGAGAAATCCCACTGCAAGAATCACGGCAACAACAAACATGATCTTAAACTGTGCGAGAAAATATCCGCCAATCAGCCGTTTCGTTTCTTCTTTCAAATGATTCCAATAACGACTTCCGCCCTCTGGGATATACTTTTTCCAGAAATCAATGACCTTTTCCTGCTCTGCAATAAAAAAATAGGCGGAGAGAATCGTCATGATCACACTCACGAGAATATTCGGAATCTTCATCGCGACGTTTCCTGCCACTTCCACAGTCGGAGATGCCATTTTCTGAACGAGAATGCTGAGCGTCGCGCCCACATTTCCGGTAAATTCCTGCCACGAATCCTGTATATTATCAGGAAGAAGCGCAAATACATGAGCAAATCGCAGAGTAATCGCATTTGCTTCCTCAACTGCCTGTCGATACAGCTCCGGCAAATGTTTTCCGAGATCAATCGCCTGCATCACAAGCCAGGAAATAATCCCATATCCAAGCCCGATAATCAGCGCAAGTACGGCTATCACAATCAACACGGAACTGTGACGGCGAACAAGTCGCACTCTCCGCTCCAAAAATTTCACAAGCGGATTTGCAATAAGCGCAATGATCCACCCGATCACAAAGGGCAAAAAAAACTTTAAAAGTCTGGGACCCAGCAGACAGACTGCCAGAATCTCCACAATCGGAATTGTAAGATTTAAAATCAGTCTGAGATATTTCTTCTTCCAGTCTTCCATTCTGCCACCTTCTCTCAATCTTTTCCTGCGCATCCACTCTGAGTTATACCTTTCTAGTGTGCAATAGCCAAAAACTCTCCAAGAAATGCAAACAGTGCTTCCATCTCTTCTCTTGTGCCGATCGTGATTCGCAGATAATTGTCGAGTCTCGG
The DNA here is from genome assembly GCF_983179755.1 of Brotaphodocola sp. NCBI lineage: Bacteria > Bacillati > Bacillota > Clostridia > Lachnospirales > Lachnospiraceae > Brotaphodocola > Brotaphodocola sp. The sequence continues at coordinate 3,065 of NZ_CFAHBC010000005.1, forward strand.
CTGTTTGAAGTAGCGCACATAGATCTGCTCCGCCTTCAGCGCCTCAAAAATCTTCTCTGCCGGCACGCGCTCATGTGTCGCAAAAATGAAGTTTGACTTGGAATCCGGGAAGGAAAATCCGAGTTCGCGAAGTTTCAGCTTCGACCACTCTCTCGTATCGATGATCTTTGCGAGTGTCTCCTTGAAGTATGCATCATCCTTCACAGCTTCCACACCGAGAATCTGGGACGGCATGTTCATTGTATAAGAATTGTAGGAATACTTCACATCGTTCAGCGCCTTGATCAGATCCGGATGACCCATCGCAAAACCGATTCTCATTCCTGCCATTGAGCGGGATTTGCTGAATGTCTGCACGACAAGCAGATTTTCATACCTGTCGAGTAACGTTCTTGCGCTCTCCCCGCCGAAATCAACGTAAGCCTCATCCACAATCACAACGACATCCTGATTGTGCTTCAAAATATCTTCCACTGCGTCCAGCGACAGAAGCAGTCCCGTCGGTGCATTCGGGTTCGGGAAGATCACACCGCCATTCTCACGATAGTAGTCCTCCGGACGAATCCGAAAATCCTCATCCAGAGCCGGTGTCTCAAACGGAATCTGGAACAGATCCGCCCACACCTTGTAAAACGAATAGCTGACATCCGGGAAAAGCACCGGCTTTTCTGAATTGAAAAAGGTCATAAATGCCATTGCAATCACATCGTCAGAACCCACACCGACAAAAATCTGATCATCTCCAAGGTCGTAATACTCTGCAAGAGCATGCACGAGATCGGTAACTGCCGGGTCCGGATATTTACGGAAGCGGTCATAATCCATCTCTCTCATTGCTTTCTGTACGCCCGGTGCTGGCGGATAAGGATTCTCATTCGTATTCAGTTTGATCAGGCGATCTCCCTTCGGCTGTTCTCCCGGAACATAAGGAACTACTTTTCGTATATTTTTCTCCCAAGCTTTCATCTTCTGTTCTCCTCCTGTCGGCTCACATCTTTTTTACATCTCGCCTATCGCATTTATTATCTATCTGCTCTCACAGTTCTGACCTTACAGCCCTGTTGTCACAGTCCTGTTCTCATAGCCCTGTTCATACAGCTCTGTTGCCACAACTCTATTTTTACAGTTCTATTTTTACAGTGCCATTCTCACGGCTTACTTTTGCTTATTTTCGCTTACTTTCGCTTATACTCCTTATTTCAGCTTATATTCCTGTGCCAGTTTCTCAAATGCCGGCATTGAGCGCTCGATCTGCTCATAGGATACGCAGTACGCGATGCGCACATACCCCGGACATGCAAACGAGCTTCCCGGAACGAGCAGAAGGTTGTACTTCTGAGCGGTTGCACAGAATTCTTTCTCATCCGGAATCGGGGACTTCACAAACAGGTAGAAAGCACCCTCCGGTTTGATGCAGGTAAATCCACACTCGCGCAGTCCCTCGTAGAGACGATTGCGGTTGCGGTCATAGGCCTCAAGATTGACACTTGCTCCCTTCTCAATGCAACGCTTGATAACTCTTTGCATCAGCGACGGCGCATTGACACAGCCGTTTACACGGTTTGCGATCGTTGCAGCGGTGAAGACCTCTGCGCTGTCTTTCATCTCATCCGGAATCACAAGATAACCGATTCGCTCACCCGGAAGGGACAGGGACTTGCTGTAAGAATAGCAGACAACGGTATTTGCATAGTATTTCGTCACATACGGCACTTCCACACCATCGTATGCGAGCTCGCGGTACGGCTCATCGGAGATCAGCACAATCTCGGTTCCAAACTCTTTTTCCTTCTCTCTGAGGATCTCACCAAGTCTGGTCAGGGTTGCATCGGAGTAAACGACACCGGTCGGGTTGTTCGGCGTGTTGATGATAACTGCCTTCGTCTTCTCGTTGATCTTCTCGACGAACTCGTCAAGGTTCGGCTGGAAGTCAACGGTATTCGGGGAAACGACAACGAGCTCTCCGTCGTAGTTTCTGACATATCCGCCGTACTCCACGAAATACGGGGCAAACGCAATAACCTGATCGCCCGGATTCAGAATCGTTTTTAAGATCACATTCAGACCACTCGCCGCGCCGACTGTCATCAGAATGTTATTCTGGTGAAATGCAGTGCCGAAGCGCTGATTCAGAGAATCGGCAATCGTCGCACGCACATCCTCATAACCGGCATTGCTCATGTAACCGTGAACAAACGTCGATTCCTCCTCCATCAGGGTCTCCACAATCGCCTCATTCACCTCTTTCGGTGCTGGAACGTTCGGATTTCCCAGACTGAAATCATAAACATTCTCGGCTCCATAAATGGATGCCAGACGTTTGCCCTCCTCAAACATAACTCGGATCACCGAATTATTTGCCACAAGTGGTTTCATTTTCTCAGAAATCATCATAATATATTCTCCTTCCCGCGCCCATTCCTGCGTATTTCTTTTCATTTCTTTTATTTTGTCTTTATCGCCGGTGTTCGCTGATATGATAATAAACCGCCAGAATTCCCGTTACAATCAGATAAAACCAGGTCGTTGTATTGGAAAACCAGGTGGTAAAAAACGATAACATCAGATAAGCCCCCATCTGTGCATAAAGCAGATACCCCATCGGATTGTGCATCTCTCGCAGTTTCACAACAAGCAGATAGGCGACAAATCCCAGCAGGCAGGAGAAAACCAGCACTCCGATCCATCCGAAGTCATAGTAGGCATCGTAAAACATCGTCAGCGTTGTCAGTTCCTTCTTATCCACAAAAATCGGGAAATTAATCAACTGCGGGAAGAAAAATTTGAGTCCCGTCAGTGCCCAAAGCGGAAACAGTCCCTTCATTCCCATGGAATGAGTTGTCAGAGATTCCACCAGACAGTTGAAATTGTCATAGTTGTTTGCAATGTACATGTACGGCTGGGTGATGAAAATCGGCATGTGCTCCCATTTCATCTCAAAAATGCCGTTTAAGTAAACGACATCATGACTTCTCGCCACAGTCAAAATCAGATATACCGGAATGATCACCACAAACAGGATCAGGAGATACTCAGGCTGAAAGAGCTTCTGAAGCGAGATATAGGTAAACGTCGCCAGCACCACCGCAAAAATAAACTGAAATCTGGAGACACAGAGAATCGGAATCAACAGAGAGATCAGCGTCATCACAATCGCCGTCACTGCACACCGACTGCTCTCACGTCCTCTCGCCATATGAAAATACAAAACGGTCAGAGAGGGGATGAGCACACACGATACTGTGATGTAGTGAATACCAGTCAGATGAAACTCTGAGTATGCATGCGGAACACCGCGAACCAGAAACGGCACATATCCGAGAACAACTGCCTCACTCGCAAATGCCAGCGCAGAAACTACGGTCAGTCCGCAGATCATGTGAAAGACCGGTGCCGGGTTTCCGGTGTATCCTCTCCAGCGTCCGTAGTGGTCGTGACCGGAGCCGTAAATCTGGGTCAGAATCTCAAAGACTACCCAGAATCCGATGTAGGCAAGTGCGAGACAGATCCATGTCATCACCGACCAGTCTGTCTGAAGCCTGCTTAACTTCAGGCACGCGATACCCTCGCCTCCCACCCAGAAAAGCGAGAAGAGCGCACGCAGATGAATCAGGTTCCGCGTCTTTCGGTACTCCGAATAGTACAGCCAACACGCCGATCCAATCATTACTGCTCCGGACAGCAGATAAATTCCAAATCTCGCCAGAATAAAACTGACAACGTAACAAATCAAATAAACTATCATCGTTTCCTCTTCCATCCCATCTTGTTTGTATGTATTTTTCTTTCGCTGTGTTGGTGTCCAGCCATCTTCGTCGCATAATGGGACGTGTAGAAAGAGAGCCCGCATCTGCGGACTCTCCTTGTCTCACTTATCCAATAAATGCCCGCATGTAATCCTCAACTTCTTTCACCGTCACAAAGCTCATCGCCTTATCTGCGACTGCCTGAAGTTCCTCGATGCTGTAATTCGTGATCAGCTTTCTCGAATACAGGATTGCAGATGCACTCATGCTGAACTCATTCAGACCAAATGCCAGCAGAAGCGGAATCATCATCGGATCGCTCGCCGCCTCACCGCACATGCCGACCATGATGCCAGCCTCTCTTGCGCAGGTGATGACGCGCTTGATACTGCGCAGAACCGCCGGATTTAACGGAGAGTAGAGATAGGATACCTTGTCATTTCCGCGGTCTACGGACATCGTGTACTGCGTCAGATCGTTCGTTCCAATGCTGAAGAAGTCTACTTCCTTCGCAAATGCATCTGCCATCAGGGAAGCGGCTGCGGTCTCAACCATGATGCCAACCTGAATATCCTTCTTGTAAGCGATTCCCTCGCCGTCCAACTCCTTCTTGATCTCCTCGATCAGAGCCTTTGCCTCGCGGTACTCGTCAAGACAGGTCACCATCGGGATCATGATGCGGATATTTCCGTAAGCACTTGCTCGCAGGAGTGCTCTCAACTGTGGGCGGTAAACGTCATCCTTTCTGTCTAAGCAGAAACGGATTGCACGGTAGCCTAAGAATGGGTTCTCATCCTTCTCAAGACCCATATACGGGATCTCCTTGTCACCGCCGATGTCGAGGGTACGAATGATAACCGGCTTGCCCTCCATCTTCTCTGCGACGGTCTTATAAGCCTCAAACTGCTCCTCCTCGGTCGGCATTGCGACGCGGTCCATGAAAAGGAACTCGGTACGGAACAGACCGATACCCTCTGCGTCGTACTGTAAAACCTTCTCGACATCCTCCGGCTTTCCGATGTTTGCGACAAGCTCGATCGTCACACCATCCTTCGTCACGGTCGGCTTTCCGATGTACTGCTCAAGTTCTTTCTTTTCCTTCAGGAATTTCTCGCGCTTTGCGCTGTACTCCTGCTCCACCTCTGCAGTCGGGTTCACATAAACAACGCCCTCAGAACCGTCGAGAACAACGGTATCGCCATTTGCCACCTTCTTCAAAAAGTCTGTAACTGCAACAACTGCCGGAATCTCCAGTGCGCGCGCAAGAATTGCGCTGTGGGAAGTCTTTCCGCCAAGCTCGGTCACAATACCCGTCACATGCTTCGGGTTGATGCCTGCGGTCATCGACGGAGTCAGATCCTTTGCGACGAGAATGCTTCCCTCCGGAAGTGCGGAGATGTCCACAGACTCGACACCGAGAAGAACTCTCTGCATACGGGTCTTGATGTCGCGCATATCGGTTGCACGCTGCTGCATCAGCTCATCATCCATGGAAGCGAACATATCTGCATAAGTTGTGCAGACCTGCTCAATCGCATACTCACTGCAAATGCCCTCGCCGGTGATCGTATTCTCGATCTCCCCGGTCAGCATCGGGTCCATCAGAAGCATCAGATGACCCTGCATAATCTCGGCTTCTTTCTCCCCTACTCTCGTAGCCAAATCTGCTGCCATGCGCTCCGTATCCTTCATTGTCTTGTCAAGCGCCCCCTTAAAACGCTCAACCTCTGCGGTCTTGTCTGCGACAGCCTCTCTCTTGATGACTAACTCTGCCTCTTCCACAATCACTGCTTTTCCGATACCGATTCCGGAAGATGCATTTGTTCCCTTAAACATACCTTTTTCCTCCTTATTAATTAAACCTTTTATTTTATATGTGAAACTCCATCGGAATGAGGTTCTGAATGTTTCTTTTGTTCCTCTGCGACCACACTCAGCTTTTCTCCCCCCGGAGATACACGCAAAGATAAAAAACCTATAAAATAAAGCCTTAAAAATCCGGCGAAACCGGCGGTCTTTTTATTCCCCTAAACCGCTCTCGACGAGGCGAATCATCGCTTCCATCGCCTCTTCCTCGTCCGGTCCGTCACAGACAAACTCAATCTGATCTCCACATTTGACGCATGCCCCCAAAACGCTGAGCACACTCTTTGCATTTGTCTCATTTCCATTTCCAGACTTGAATTTTATCGAAGATTTGTATCGAATCGCCTCGTTGCAGAGCATCCCTGTCGGACGCAGATGCAGACCAGACGCATTTTTAATCGTAACGTTTCTGCTTATCACTGCTGTGTTCCTCTTTCTCTTTTATCAATTTCATCCATGATTCTATCTGTTTTCATCAATCCTGGGCACTGCTCTCCGTCGCAACTCCGGATGATTCTGCCGTCTCATTCTGTCCGCCCGTCGGTGACCCCGTCTCCGCACTCTCCGTCTCCGCCGGGGAAGTTCCGATAATCATCACCGGAGCCTGGGAGGAGACCTCCACTGTAAATACCGTGTAAGAGACAATCCGATACGCACTGCTGTCCGCAAACTTTAAAACTCCGCGGTTGCTTCCCGCTGTCATTCCCGAAAGATTCAGGGAAGCTCCGAGCTGGGATGCCACAACGCCATTGATATTTTCTGCAAGACCCTGAATCGTCACATCGATCTGGGTCGGATTCAGGCGATAAGTCATATTGTCAGACTGTCCGGTGAGTGAAATGTCGCTCTCCGTCAGCATGATTGTGCGGTTGATCAACTTCTCGACTCTCAGGCGTACTTCCACGGTTGGACTCTCCGACTCGGCAAGCGTCACACCTTCCGGAAGATAAGAAGTCAGGTTGATCGTGACCACCTTATCCGCAGTCGCTCCGCTCACATCGAGTTCTGTCGCCGGAATCGTGATCTTCGTCAGATCAGCAAGAGTATCTTTCGATCCGTTGACCTTGACGTTCTTGACACTGCTCGTCACTCCGACATACTGGTATCCGGTTCCCGCGCTTCCTGTCACCTCAAAATCCAGTTGAAGTTCTTTTACCTTGTCGACGGTCAGCTGATATTCAACCTCCGGGGAGTCGACCTGAATCCGGTCGATCTTTCCGCTGTCCATCAGCGAATTGCCGTTTGCATCGTAAAAGACGAGCTTCGCGGTTCCCTTGCGGTCTGCGCTGAGTCCGGTTTTGTCGATCTCTACACCGACCCGGCTGATCAGTCCAACCTGAGAAACCGGTCCCTCGAGTGTCACTTTCGACGGGGAGAGCTTGACCTCGCTGATCGCGTAACCGTCCATCTCCGTTCCAATCTCCCGAACCTGAATGTCAAACGGTTTTGACTGAAGTTCCTCCGTCACAACGCGAACAACGCCCGGTCGCGCCTCAGCACTGTAAATCAGGCTTTTGTTGTTGACGATCTCAATATTGACCGGAACCGATCCGGTCACATCGTAGAGATCTGCCAGATCGATGTAGGCGCGAAAATCAGAAGCCTGAACCCGATAGGAATCTCTCGTGTGCGTCTCATATCGGACGGTCACCGTATTTTTTCCGCTGATCTCATACGTTCTTCCCGCAGAGGTCAGCACCTGCTCATTCTTGATCTCTAAAGGCACCTCTTTGCTGTCATCAACCATCGGATTGGACACATTCATTACCACCAGCCAGACAAAAAACGCCACAAAGATCGAAAGAATTTTTAAACCGAGATTATTTATTAGTTTTTCTTTCATTCTTACGTTTTCCCTTCCAAATCATAAACCGGTTGGTTCCGGTGTCTGTCCGCTCCTCCATTCCTGCGAGCGAGACACGCAAGGTCTCAGCGTCCGGAATGTGTCGCAGGGAGCCTGCCTCAACGAGGGAGACTCTTCCTGTCTCCTCCGATACAACAACTGTGATGCTGTCTGTCACCTCACTGATTCCGACTGCCGCACGATGGCGTGTTCCGAGATCCTTGCTGATCTCCATGTTGTCGGAGAGTGGCAGATAACAGGTCGCCGCCGCCACCCGGTTGCCCCGGACAATCACAGCTCCGTCGTGAAGCGGAGTATTGTGTTCAAAAATATTGATCAGAAGCTGACTGCTGACCACTCCGTTGATCTCGATTCCGGTTCGCTCGATCTCCTTGAGTGGCATGTTGCGCTCAATTACGATCAGCGCACCTGTCTTCACCTTCGCCATCTCAAATGTCGCCTTCACGATCTCATTGACCGTCCGGTCGGTGAATCCGGTGTTCTCCTTGCCGTCATCAAAGGAAAACCACTCAGAAATCAGATTCTTGCTTCCAAGCTGTTCGAGCGCCTTTCTCATCTCCGGCTGGAAGATAATTACCAGCGCCATCACAGCAATACTTCCTGTCCTCTCCATGAGCCATAGGATTGTATCAAAATGGAACAAAGCTGCCAGAAGTACAAAAATCAGAATCATGGCGATGCCTCTCAGCAGATACCATGCCCGTGTGCTCTTGAACCACAGCAGTGCATAATACACCAGGATTCCAAGAATAATGATCTCTGCCAAACTTGATATTGAAATCCTTGGCAAGAAGGAGAGCCAGGACCGCGCACCGTCAAAAGCCGCTCCCAGATTCTGGATCATGCCCGCCATATCTATGCCTCTCTTTCCCCGTCCTATTTTATCTGTGCAGTCCGTTCCGCTCACTCGTTACCGTTCATGCTCTGCACAAACGGTAACGGGTTCTACTCCCGTTCTATCTCCTCACGGCGTATCCGGTGTTTTCTCCCCGGATTGTTCATCCGCTGAACCCGGATCTCCGGCTGAGAGACCGTCAGCTTCGGCACTGCCTTCACATAGTAAACGTAGTCATCGTCTTCAAAATGCGTATACTCGGTTCTCGTGTAATCGACCGAGAATACAAAAAAATGATAAATCAATGCGAGAAAAATCGAAATCAATGTCCCGATCACGATCTCTCCGATCGGAAATGAGACATTGAAGAGATAATCTCCCGCAAACACAACAGTCAGCTGTGCGATCGTCCCAAACATGATTGCAAGCATCCATGCATAATTCACAGAGCGATTCCGAATCAGATAGACAACCAGAATTCCCACCGCACAGGCGCCCATCATCACAAATATCTCACGGTTTCCCATCAATGCCCGGATGATCTGCACATACTTCTGTGCAAGATCCACGGAGGCATCATTCGTAAGCACTCCCGCATTCTGCTTCACATACAGCAGAATATAGGAAATCATGACGCCACAGCTGACTGGAATAATCGCAAGCAGACTTCCCGAAAGACCCGCAAGCAGAGGAACTGCAAGCGGAATCTTTAAGAGAATCGCCATCGGTGTCAGAACCAGCCAGAAACTGTCTCCCGGCTGGAATCCATAGTACAGCAGTGCGATGATCACGAGAATCGCCGTCGTCAAAAGCATAATCTCCAAAGACACTGCATAAATATGCGCAAGCATCACTCCCGCCATCAGAAGGCTGATTGCCCCATAAGGCAGAAACGCGCCGAGCAGTGCAAGAAGCGGGGTAACCCAGATTTCTTTTAACTGCGTCTGAAATCCGATATTCTGATTCAGCAGGATCAGCGCTGTCAGCGTAAAGACGAACTTCACAATCCCGTCTGTCAGCGTCGCATATCCTCCATAAAATGCCTTCAGCCGTTCTTTAAGTTCGAGTAGTAGCATCATCATGTCGGCTACCCTCCTTCGTCAGTTCTTTCGTCCGGCTCTGAAACTCATACCGTTTCTCCAGACGTCTCAGTTTTGCAACATATACCTTCATTCCGCGCCGAGCATACTCATACCGGCTCTTCGCGACATGAACGGCAATCGCCAGATATCCAACAAGCCCGATCACATAAAACACACAGGCACTGCGCACATGCTTCATCACAAGATCCAGGCTTGCCGTATCGAGAAGCGACTCCATGCTGTAAAGCATCCAGATCACCGCCACCAGGAAGTAACAGAAGGTATACGAAAAGAATGCGTGTAACATCCGACTGCTGATGTAGTCGCTCATGAAGTACCGGTTAGCGGGACAAATGTGCTTTCCCTCTCGTTTTTCAAAGAAAGAAATTCCCGTCATCAGTTTAATCTTGTCCTCGTTCAGCATAATTCATCCTTTATTTTTTAGATCGTATTAAAGTATATCATAATTGCAGGGTCTGCGCCAGTGGATGAGTCCGAAAATTGCATCAAATTCCATTCCTGTGTTAGTGTTCACACGCCTTGCAAACAGCAACATTTTTTGTTGTGATGCACTTGGCACTTAAGCCTCATCGTAAATCTTTTTCAGGAAAGCGACATCACTGTGATAGCGCTCCTTGTTGGAATTCTCCAAAAGCATCGTCACATACGGTTTTTCCTTCTTGAGCCACGAGAGAATCGGCTGATAATGGAAGAGACCATCTCCGACATGCTCAAACTCCGGCTCGCCGTTCTCCATGCGGAAATCCTTGATGTGGAGCATGCTCACGCGGTCACCGTAAAGCTCAAGAGCACGCGCAATCACAGCATCCTGTTCCTTGTAGTTCTCTGCACTGATTAAGTTTACCGGATCGAGAATCGCCTCCACATTCGGAGAATCGATGTCATCGAGGAAACGGCGCATTTTATCCGGAGTGCAGAGCGTGTGATCGTGAACAGCTTCGACGCCGACAGTCGCACCGAGTTTCTCTGCCGCGCGGACAATCTGTCCCATCGTATCGAGGAAAATCTGATAGCTCTCCTCGGTGTAGGTCTCCGGAACAACAGAGAAATCTCGGCTGTAACGTCCGGTCTCCGTTCCGACAAGATCTGCACCGATGATCTTTGCGTATTTCAGATGCTCAATAAATTTTGCGATCGAAGCCTGACGCACTTCCCTGTCCGGATGAATCGGATTGATGTAACAGCCAAGCACTGCCACATGGATGTCGCGCTCCTTTAACTTCTCGGCAATCATGTGTGCCATTCCCGGGGAATAATGACCAGGTGCAAAATCAAATCCCGAAATCGACTTTCCGAATGCGAGCTGAATCTGATGAATTCCATTCTCCTTCACCGTATCAAGTACCGTATCGATATCTGCCTTTGCGCACAGGTCGTGGCAACGCATTCCGCAATTCATTCTTTCCATAAAATATTATCCTCTCCTGATTTTTCTATTTTTTACCACCATGTTATCTTACGGCACTTTCAGTTTCATAAGTGCCTGCATCTGAACAATAACCTTCGTGGACAGTATAACATAAAAAAGAAAAAAAAGATACCGCCGTGTCAAACACGACGGTATCTTTTTCATTCAAAACTTTATTCATCTACGCTATAGTTCGGAGCCTCTTTTGTGATGTGAATATCATGCGGATGGCTCTCTCTCAGAGCTGCGGCAGAGATCTTCACGAACTTACCGGTCTCCTGAAGAGTCGGGATATCCTTTGCTCCGCAGTATCCCATTCCTGCGCGAAGACCACCAAGCATCTGGAATACGGTATCCTCTACCATACCCTTGTATGCAACACGTCCCTCAACGCCTTCCGGAACGAGCTTCTTTGCGTCGGACTGGAAGTAACGGTCCTTACTGCCATTCTCCATTGCTGCGATCGAACCCATGCCACGGTATACTTTGTATTTTCTTCCCTGATACAGCTCAAAAGAGCCCGGGCTCTCGTCGCAACCTGCGAACAGGCTACCCATCATGCAGACATTACCGCCGGCTGCAATCGCCTTCGTGATGTCTCCGGAGTACTTGATTCCTCCATCTGCGATGATCGGGATTCCATATTCCTTTGCAACTGCGTAGCAGTCCATAACAGCGGTGATCTGCGGAACACCGATACCTGCAACGACACGGGTCGTACAGATGGAACCAGGTCCGATACCAACCTTAACTGCGTCTACACCAGCCTCGATCAGAGCCTTGGTTGCTTCGCCAGTTGCAACGTTTCCTGCGATAACCTGAAGATCCGGATATTTCTCCTTGATCATGCGAACGCAGTTCAAAACGTTCTGAGAATGACCGTGAGCGGAGTCAAGCACAACTACGTCAACGTGTGCCTTCATCAGAGCCTCTACGCGGTCGAGAACATTTGCGGTGATGCCGAGTGCAGCTCCGCAGAGCAGACGACCCTGTGCATCCTTTGCAGACAGCGGATACTTGATCTGCTTCTCAATATCCTTGATCGTGATCAGACCCTTGAGGTTGAAATCATCATCGACGATCGGCAGTTTCTCAACTCTTGCCTTTGCAAGGATGCGCTTTGCCTCCATCAGAGTAATGCCTTCCTTTGCAGTTACAAGATTCTTGGAAGTCATGCACTCACGAATCTTCTTGCTGAAATCCTCCTCGAACTTCAGATCACGGTTGGTGATGATTCCCACCAGCTTACGTCCTTCTGTGATCGGAACACCGGAGATGCGGAACTTGCCCATCAGCTCATCTGCATCCTTGAGTGTGTGCTCCGGAGAAAGGAAAAATGGGTCTGTGATGACACCGTTCTCAGATCTCTTTACCTTATCGACTTCTTCCGCCTGAGCTTCAATCGACATATTTTTGTGTATAATGCCGATACCTCCCTGACGTGCCATAGCGATCGCCATGCGGTGCTCCGTAACTGTATCCATACCAGCACTCATCAGCGGAATATTCAGCTTGATTTTCTTGGTCAGGTAAGTCGTCAGATCTACCTGATTCGGGATAACCTGTGAATAAGATGGTACGAGAAGAACGTCATCAAATGTAATGCCGTCACCAATAATTGTACCCATTATCATTTCCTCTCTTTCTTTCGTTTTTTTCAGGGTAAGCAACGTTCCTGTACCCAGTAAGGAGATGCTTACTCCGTGTTATTAGTTACCTAGTCTAACAAAAAACTTTCTGATTGTCAAATCTTTTTTTTCATCAGAATTGAGCGAATTCTTTTTGTCTAAAATGTTTGATTATTCGCAATTTTCTGTTTCTTATAAATAATTTAAAATCTTCTTATAAATCCAGACAGCCCACTGACCGGTATCACGCGCCAATTCTGCGCAAGCGTCAACTTGAAGCAATATAATACCGGTATCCTGTTCTCTCAGAGCAGATCAATTACTGTAAAAATGTCTTCTGCGGAGCCGTCTGGCGGAAGCACTTAAGCATCTTCTCATCCGGTTCAAAAATCAGCTTGATCGTCGTTCCACTCGACTCGACAATCGCCACATACGGCTTTGTCTTTCCGTCGTGAGAGGTGTAATCGAGCGTCTTTTGTATCGTTCCATAATTATTCAGGCGATCCGAGCCCTCCGGCGCGATCACCTGGATCTCATCCATCGTGCACTCATATCCTTTTTTTCTCTTGGATTTGCCGAGGATGATGTCGATCGAGAGCATCTTGTCAACGTATAAATATTCATATTCAACATGGGTATTTCTGTGACAGAGATAGGTAAGAAAGCCAAATCCAAACATGAGAATCACGGCGAGCACGCCCGTCGTCATGGCAAAAAAAACGGAAACTGCCGTACACAACCCAAGCACAATTGTAAGGATTGGTGCATAGAATGGACTTTTTCTCGAAATGAGATGTTCTGCGTAGGATTCGTTCATAGGAAGCGAACTCCTTTCTTAAAGTTATTTGCCTTTTTCTTTATCTTTTAAAGATCGCGATTCTTGTGCGGAATGTTTTTTGTTTGGAAAGATCTTTTTATGGAATAAATCCTCCATAGAAATGAATAAAAAATCTCATGAAACAAAAAAAGGAGAACTGCCGGACTAAATCCTGGCAGCTCTCCCTATTAGACAGCTTTTGTTCTGGCTCTGCCCTGTATTACATCATTCCGCCCATACCGCCACCTGCCGGCATTGCAGGGGTTTCTTCTTTAATATTAGCAACTACGGATTCAGTTGTCAACAGGGTAGATGCTACGCTCGTAGCATTCTGCAGTGCGCTTCTGGTTACCTTTGCCGGATCCAGAATACCTGCCTTAATCATATCTACATACTCCTCTTTGTATGCATCAAAACCAGTTCCTACCGGAGACTCTTTTACCTTGTTGATGATAACGGAGCCTTCCAGACCTGCGTTTGCTGCAATGTGGAACAGCGGAGCCTCCAGTGCCTTCAGGATGATCTTACCACCGGTCTTCTCATCGCCCTCAAGAGCCTCAACCTGATCCTTGATCATCTCGATTGCGTGGATGTATGCGGAACCACCACCAGCGATGATGCCTTCCTCAACAGCTGCTCTTGCAGCAGACAGAGCATCCTCCATACGGAGCTTTGCTTCCTTCATCTCAGTCTCGGTTGCAGCACCTACACGGATGACTGCTACGCCGCCTGCCAGCTTAGCCAGTCTCTCCTGTAATTTCTCCTTATCGAACTCAGAAGTGGTCTCGCCGATCTGTGCGCGGATCTGAGCAACTCTTGCGGAGATATCATCCTTATTGCCACAGCCGTCAACGATGATCGTGTTCTCTTTCTGTACCTTAACAGACTTTGCACGACCAAGCTGTTCCATTGTCGTATCCTTCAGTTCCAGACCAAGCTCCTCGGAAATTACCTGTCCACCGGTCAGGATTGCGAGATCCTTCAGCATCTCTTTTCTTCTGTCGCCGTAACCCGGTGCCTTGACACCTACTACGGAGAAGGTTCCTCTCAGCTTGTTGACGATCAGGGTGGTCAGTGCCTCGCCCTCGATATCCTCAGCAACGATCAACAGCTTAGAACCGGACTGTACGATCTTCTCCAGAATCGGCAGGATCTCCTGAATGTTGGAAATCTTCTTATCGGTAATCAGGATGTACGGATCGTCCAGAACTGCTTCCATTTTATCCATATCGGTGCACATGTAAGCAGAGATATAACCACGGTCAAACTGCATACCTTCTACAAGATCCAGCTCGGTCTTCATGGTCTTGGACTCCTCGATGGTGATAACGCCATCCTTGGAAACCTTCTCCATTGCATCTGCTACCATCTCACCAACTGCATCATCTGCTGCGGAGATTGCTGCTACTCTTGCGATGCTCGGACGACCTTCGATCGGCTGGCTCATCTTCTGGATTGCCTCAACAGCAGCCTCAGTTGCCTTCTTCATACCCTTTCTTAAAACGATTGGGTTTGCACCTGCTGCCAGATTCTTCATTCCCTCATTGATCATAGCCTGTGCCAGAACGGTTGCGGTCGTGGTACCATCACCAGCGACATCGTTGGTCTTGGTTGCAACTTCCTTTACCAGCTGTGCACCCATGTTCTCAAACGGATCTTCCAGCTCAATCTCCTTTGCGATCGTCACACCATCGTTGGTGATCAGCGGAGCGCCGAAAGACTTGTCAAGAACAACGTTGCGTCCCTTCGGTCCGATCGTCACACGAACGGTATCTGCTAACTGATTCACACCTGCTTCCAGAGCTTTTCTGGCATCTACGCCATATTTAATCTGCTTTGCCATAATTTCATTCCTCCAATATGATCCATCTTTTTATCCCGCTTCCGCAAAATTCGGAAACAAAGCTGGAAATAAAATCAAATCTAACATAAACCTGGCAATTCGATCTGAAATTCAAATCGAATCTCCCTAATTTCTATTTCTAATTACTCGATAACAGCCAGAATGTCGTTCTGCTTTACAACAACATACTTCTCATCATCCAGCTCAACCTCAGTGCCTGAGTACTTGGAGTAGATTACCTTGTCGCCAACCTTAACCTGCATTGCAACTTCTTTGCCATCAACCACACCGCCAGGACCAACTGCAACAACCTCAGCCTGCTGTGGTTTCTCTTTTGCCTGACCCGGAAGTACGATACCGGACTTTGTCGTCTCCTCTGCTACAAGCTGTTTTAATACAACACGATCAAATAATGGTACTAACTTCATGGATGATTCCTCCTTATTTTTCGCTGCTTTTTCATTCATGAGATCTTGCTTCGATCTCTCTTTCGATTCACAATACCATTTATACCACGCATTGTTAGCACTGTCAATAGTTGAGTGCTAATTTTATAAATTTTTTATCGTTGTCCCCTTTCTTTTTTCCCATATTCGTATTACAATATTCTTTAAAGACGGCTGAAAGTACGAAACCACTGCATATTTTCCATCGAATTCAGAGATTTCAGAAAATAGTTTCGGTTTATAATCTCGGAAATTATTTCATTTTTATGTGGAACCAGCAGTCCGGCCGCAGAAAGGAGAACGGGTATGTCAAAAAAAGGATTAGGAAAGCTGATGGCTCTCACTGCTGTTGCCGGTGCCGCAGCAGCAGGAATTTCTTACTTAAAGAAGTATCATTCCTTCAATAAGGAACTGGACAAAGATTTTCATGATTTTGAAGATGATGAGGAGGATACCCCGGTTCCGGACAGCACGATGAGCCGTAATTATGTATCCCTTCATGCAGACAAGGATGAGTTTCTTGTAGCTGCCGGCGATATGATCAATGCCACGAAGGATGCTGCGAGCGCTGCCCGCAATGTGGTTCGCGATGTCGCTACGATTGTAACTGATACGGCAAGAGATGCCGTCGGTGTCGCTTCCGACACTGCTTCCGCTGCCAAATCCACTGCAAGCGAAGTCAAGGAGACGGTCGAGGAAGTTGCCGGCGATACCGCTGAGGATATCATCATCAAGGCAGGCGACACGGCTGAGAAGGTCAAGGAATTTGCGGAGACCGCAGTCGAGAAGGCTGAGGATCTCGCTGAGTCTGCCACGGAGAAGGCAGAAGATCTCGTTGTCGATGTTGCGGACAGCGCCACCGACGCGATCGAGCACACCGCAGATGTGACGGAGACGGTCACCGACCACCTCGCTGAAGAGATCAAGAAGTCCGGAACATCGGCAGATGAGGACGCCGAGGATGCCGTCGAGTATGTGACCGGTGAGGACACCAAGAATACAGAAGAAGACGACAAAGACGCTGAATAGGATTATCGGATGAGCAGCAACTGAAACGAAACATCATTTATCATCGAAATCCTATTTGTAATTGAAATACGATTTATCATCGAAATATGATCTAGCATCTATAATTGAAACAGATAAAAAGTCTCTGACAGACTTCAGGTTTGATCTCACCTTCCTTCATTCCTGAAGTCTGTTTTTTATTTCCGTCAAAAAGCTGTCAATAATTGATTTGTTGGCATATTAGCTGTATAATTTATACAAAGATACATTCAGATGACGAGATATTTCTGACGATGTATTTCGGGGGTTGTTTTATTTGATTGATTGATGAAGGAGGTATTGCGATGTTACATGAAGTGAGTTTTCTTTCTTACAATGAGCGTGACTATGTGCAGGGCTGGATCTACGTTCCCGCAACCAAGCCGAAGGGAATTGTTCAGCTGATCCACGGATTCGGAGAACATTCGAGACGATACATTCATATGATCTCTGCCTTTCTCGACGCAGGCTACATCGTATCTGCCGACGATCATGTCGGTCACGGAAAGACTGCGATGGTCAGCGGAATCTGGGGTGACTGGGGCGACAAGGGGTTCCACACGATGATGGAGGATGAACACACCCTCCACAACCTTGTCTGCGAGAAATACCCGGATCTGCCCTATTTCCTCTTCGGACACAGCATGGGGTCCTTTATCACACGTGACTACATGGCTCACTATGGCAGTGAACTTGCCGGAGCTACGATCTGCGGAACAACCGGAATTTTCCGCAGGGCACGCGAGGCTCAGAAAGCACTCGAGAAAGTGGTCGCAGAAGGACACGGAGAGGAATCCGATCCTGCATTCTCTGCCGGTCTCCTCGGCTGGATGTGCGAGCGCTGTGGTGAAGTCTCGATCGGAAATGAGTGGATCTGCGCTGATCCATATGTCCAGAAAGATCACGCAGAAGATCCGTTTGACGCGTTCACGAAACCGACGAGCAACCGTGCCCTGCTCTACTTTACCCAGATGATGACCTCCATCGAGGGAACCGACTGGGCATCCCAGATTCCAAAGGAGCTTCCAATCTACAACATCGGCGGAGATCAGGACCCGGTTGGCGAATACGGAAAAGGCATTTATGAAGTCAGCAACTGGCTGTGCGAGACCGGACACGCAGTGCGCACCGAAGTTTACTCCGGCTACCGCCACGAGATCCACAATTACAGCACAATCAAAGACTATGTCGAGCAGGGAATCATCGATTTCATGGACGACGTTCTGGAAACCTGAGGAACGTCCCACACCTAGATCTCACCTCATAAAAACAAAAAAGAATAAGAATTCTCATGACTTCAACATCCTACCTCATAAGAAGATAAAAATAAGAATTCTTAAGATTTCCAGCATTCGATCAGAGTCTTTACACCTGTCTCGATCTCCTCTAAGTTGAGACTGGCATATCCGAGCACAATCGTCGCCGGTCGATGGTTGTGCTTCGGATAAATGAAATATCCGCTGAGTCCATACACTTTCACGCGGGCATTCTCTGCTCGCCGAATCAGATCTTCCTCTGATCTTCCGCTTCTGCTTGTCAGCAGAATGTGAATCCCGGCATACTCTCCATGAATCTCAAATTCCTTCTCAAGCGGTCTGAGTGCCGTGAGCATCGCATCATGCTTTGCACGGTAAATCGCACGCATTCGATTCAAATGACGCTCAAAATATCCCTGTGACAAAAACTGGTACAAGATATTCTGATCAATCCGCGATACTGTGGACGCATAGAATCCCGTCTGCGATTTGTATTTCTTTAAGAGCTGTTCCGGAAGCACGAGATAGCTGACTCGAATCGCCGGTGCAATGCACTTTGAGAACGTTCCGATATAAATCACTCTGCCTGCACGATCCATTCCCTGAAGCGCAGGAATCGGTTTTCCGCGATAACGAAACTCACTGTCGTAATCGTCCTCAATCAGATAGCGATCCTTCCCCGCAAGAGCCCAGCGAAGCATCTCCTGTCTGCGACCGACTGACATGACTGCACCTGTCGGAAACTGGTGGGACGGCATGACATAGGCGACATCTGCCCTGCTTTGCTCCAAAAGCTCGGGAATCATCCCAAATCCGTCCATATCCACCGGACAGACTGGATAATCCAGGCTGTGAAGAACGCGATATGCCTGCTTGTAAGTGGGATTCTCCATCGCGATCGTCCGGTTTTTTCCGAGAATCTGTGAGAGCAGAATCAGCAGATACTCACTTCCGGCACCGATGATGATCTGCTCCGCCCGACAGTTCACGCCTCGCGCAGAGTGCAGATATGAGCGAATCGCCTCGCGCAGACCATTTTCGCCCTGATGATCGCCGGAGAGGAACATCTCACGGTTGTCATTCACAAGCGTGTTGCGGGAGAGTTTTCTCCAAACGTTATACGGAAAACTTTCCAGATCGATTCCTCTCGGAGAAAAATTGACCAGATTTTCCTCCTCTTTGCTCTCCCTTGCCTCCAGAAATCCATCCGTCCCCTCCTCGACGCAGACCGGTGTCTCAACCTCGACAAGCTCCTCCATCTGTGCAACATAGATGCCCCGATACGGGCGCGCTTCAATATATCCTTCCGCAAGAAGCTGATCGTATGCCATCTGCGTTGTGCTACGGCTGACTTTCAGATGCGTCGCAAGCGTCCGTGTCGACGGAAGGCGCTCTCCCATACGAAGATTTCCTTCTCGAATCTCCCTGCGGATGTGTGCATAAATCTGTTCATAGAGCGGTTTTTTCAGCTGGGAATCCAGCGGAATCAGAAGATCCATGTTCGTCCTCCTCCCATTCTCTTTCCTCTGACACTTTTTTCTTATATCATTCTTATCGTTCTTGTCATTCTTACCATTCTTTTTCCTGTGATCGTTTTCTTTTCCATCAGTCAGAAAGAGGACAGACGCAAGATACGCCTGTCCCCCGTAAACTCTTATTTTTAACTCTTATTTCTGAATCTTAAAGGAGCTCTTCAAGGATACGATTCGGTTAAATACCGGCTGACCCGGATTGCTGTCCTTGCAGTCTGCACAGAAATATCCGTTGCGGACAAACTGGAAGCTCTCATACGGCTTTGCCTCAGCAAGAGCCGGCTCCACATAGCAGTCCTTGAGGATCGTCAGGGAGTTCGGATTCAGATTCAGAGAACCATCCTCGTTCAGCTTGCCCTTCTCCTCGTCAACGATGTTCTCATACAGACGGCACTCTACCTTCTTTGCGGTCTCTGCGCAAACCCAGTGGATCGTTCCCTTAACCTTGCGCGCATTGAAACCGGAACCGCTTCTTGTCTCCGGATCATAGGTTGCATGGATCACGGTGACATTGCCGTTCTCATCCTTCTCAAATCCGGTACAGGTCACAAAGTATGCGCTCATCAGACGCACCTCATTGCCCGGGAACAGACGGAAGTATTTGCGCGGTGGCTCCTCCATGAAGTCCTCACGCTCAATGTAAAGCTCTCTTCCAAACGGAACCATTCTCGATCCAAGCTCCGGATTCTCGAGGTTGTTCGGAACCTCCATCATCTCAGTCTGACCTTCCGGATAGTTGTCGATCACCAGCTTCACCGGATCAAGGATCGCCATCATACGGGATCTCTTGAGCTTTAAGTCCTCACGAATACAATACTCAAGCATTGCAGAGTCAACAGAGCTGTTTGCCTTGGAAACGCCGACCATCTCAACGAACATCTTGATGGACTCCGGTGTGTAACCACGACGGCGCAGAGCTGCAATCGAAACCAGACGCGGGTCATCCCAGCCATCCACGATCTTGTCCTCAACGAGCTTCTTGATGTAACGCTTTCCGGTTACAACATTCGTCAGATACAGCTTTGCAAACTCAATCTGGCGCGGTGGGTTCTCAAACTCACACTCGCGGACAACCCAGTCGTACAGCGGGCGATGATCCTCGAACTCCAGTGTACAGATCGAATGGGTGATGTGCTCAATCGCATCCTCGATCGGATGAGCGAAATCGTACATTGGATAGATGCACCATGCATCGCCGGTGTTGTGATGATGCATATGGGCGACACGGTAGATAACCGGATCTCTCATGTTGATGTTCGGAGATGACATATCGATCTTCGCACGCAGAACTTTCTCTCCGTCCTTGTACTTGCCTTCCTTCATCTCCTCGAACAGGCGCAGGTTTTCCTCAACGCTACGGTTGCGGTACGGGCTCTCCTTACCCGGTGTCGTAAAGTCACCGCGGTACTCACGAATCTGATCCGCAGACAGATCACAGACGAAAGCCTTTCCCTTCTTGATCAGGAGAACGGCACACTCGTACATCTTCTGGAAGTAATTCGATGCAAAGAACAGTCTGTCCTCAAAATCTGCACCGAGCCACTTTACGTCTGCCATGATGGAATCTACGAATTCCGTCTTCTCCTTCGTCGGGTTGGTATCATCAAAACGCAGGTTGAACTTTCCACCGTACTGCTTTGCCAGTCCATAGTTCAGCAGAATCGACTTTGCATGTCCGATATGCAGATAGCCGTTCGGCTCCGGCGGGAAACGGGTCTGGACATGATCGTAAACGCCCTCCGCTAAATCTTTCTCGATCTCCTGCTCAATAAAATTCTTGGAAACTACTTCTTTCTCTTCCGGCGTAACTGCCGTCTTCTCATTCTCCATAAATCGACCTCCGAAAACTCTCCATTATTAGCCATTAGCATATCACATTTTTTGAATTAAGAAAAGATCTTTTTTTTGCTTGACAAACCTCTGAGAGTATGATAATATATCCAAGGTTCAGCAAGCCACTGAATCAAAATTGAAAATGCTGCTGTGGCTCAGTCGGTAGAGCGTCGCATTGGTAGTGCGGAGGTCACGGGTCCGATTCCCGTCAGCAGCTTTAAGTGAGAAGCCCTTGTAAATCAAGGGTTTTTTTGTTGTTTTAAAAAATTTTCTGTTCACCCACCTGCCTTGCCACTCATACTGTAAAGTAAAAAACAGCGAGGCTTTTTTATGGCTGAAAACGATACCCACTACAATGAAATTCCGGAGGGAGTCTCTTCTTCCGACCAATTTTCGGAGATGACTCCGACTTCGCCAAACACTTCCTCAAATGAATCTATGGGAAACGGATCATCCAAAGTTTCCTTTTCCTCACCAGAAACTGCCTATTACGATTACGATCTGACGACTCCTCTTCCGGATAAATTTGAGGTCGGTCCTGCCTATCCCGGAGACGGAGGAAATAACACCGGAAATATCGGGATCATTCTGCCAAACTTCGGACTTCGCCCGACAACGCCACCGTTTTCCTTTCCCCCCTCGAATCTCTCAAGCTCCTACTGTCAGGTGCGCTTCCTGAATGCGTCCACAAACACGTTTCCTGTCACGATCTACATCGACGGAAATATCTATGCGGATCGCTCACGCTTTGGAAACAACACCAATTACGAGTGGATCAGAGACGGGTTCCACACAATCACCGTGCGCCGTGCCACGGGAATTCGCTCGATTCTGCTTCAACAGAACCTTCCATTCTCCGCGGGTCAGAAAAATACGGTCATTCTCACCGATTCCTCATCCGGTGGCTTAAGCCTCGTGCAGGCAAGTGACAACGGCTGTCAGAATCTTCCATCCGGCTACGGATGTTTTCGCTTCGCAAATATGTCTTACAGTGGTTCCCGCTTCGATCTGCTGACTGAAAACGGAGATGCGGTTTTCCGCAGAATCGCGTTCCAGAATATCTCCGCCTATAAGCAGGCGATGGCAGGCACTTATCTGCTCTTCGTCTCTGCCACCTCGTCCTACACCTTCATGCAGGAACTCCCAATGCTGATCATCGGAGTCTCCGAAAACGAAGCTGTAATCGGGGGGCAACCGGTACTCTCCTTCCCGCAGACAATCCGCTCTGGACGAAATTATACAACGTATCTGATCGGAAACACCTGGTCGGACTACTCACTTCAGACGATCACTCTCGAGAGTTAAGTTTCCTCACTCCAGTCCCCGGTAGCTCTCTCTGAGAATCTCACACGACTCTGCGAGCTTCTCCCGCTCTGTGTCTGTCAGATCAAGCTCAAGCACCCGTCTCACACCATTCTGATTTAAGATACACGGGACTCCGGCGAAGACTCCCCGCTGCCCGTACTCGCCGTTTAAGAGAGCAGATACCGTGAGCACACTGTTCTCATTTCCAAACAGTGCACGCGTGATCCTTGTCATCGCCATGCCGATGCCGTAATACGTCGCTCGCTTCGCCTCGATGATCCGGTATGCGGACTCCCTGACCTCCTCAGAGATCCGCTCAAGATCTTCCATCCGAATCGGACTCTCGTCGCCTGCGACAATCTCCTCGATCGAGCGCGTTGCAAACATCGCCTGACTCCACGGCACAAACTCACTGTCCCCGTGCTCCCCGATCACATAGGCGTGGATGTTGCGGGGATCGACGCGAAGCGTTTCTCCGAGCATATATCGAAGGCGCGCCGTATCAAGCGCAGTTCCTGTTCCAATCACGCGCTCCGGCGGAAACCCGGAGAGGTCACAGGTCACGCGTGTCATCACATCGACCGGATTTGTTGCGACAAGAAAAATTCCACTAAATCCAGAAGCCGTTACCGGCTCAATGATCGAGCGAAAGACCTCGCGGTTGCGCTTTAAGAGATCGAGGCGCGTCTCTCCGGGCTTCTGGGCGACGCCCGCACAGATCGCCACAATGTCTGCGTCCGCACAGTCCTCATACTCTCCCGCATAGATCTTCATATGAGAACCGGAAAAGGCGAGACCATGGTTCAAATCCATCGCCTCGCCTTCTGCGCGTTTTTTATCCAGATCAATCAGAACCAGCTCCTCGCAGGCATTCTGATTCAGCATGCTGTATGCATAACTCATTCCCACCATTCCGGTTCCAATCAATCCCACTTTTCGATTGTCTATTCTCATGCCGTCCTCCTGTCCCCGAAAACACGAATTTCCCAGTTCCATTTACCGGTTTTAAATTCCTGTCCCGTTTTGCATTCGTTTGCTTTTTCTTACATGAGAATAGTGTACGCATTTATGATTGATTCATGCGCCAGTTTGACTGTCTGTTTGCTGTCCATGCGCCAGTTTGACTCATTTATTAATTCATTCTCTGGCGCACAATCTCGTAGGCAAGCACACCCGCTGCGACAGATGCATTCAGAGAATCGATATCGCCCTTCATCGGGATCGACGCAATCATATCGCATTTCTCACGGACAAGTTTACCGACCCCATTTCCCTCGTTTCCGATCACAAGACCGATCGGCCCTTTGAGGTTCAGCTTGTACATCAGCTCACCGCCCATATCAGCGCAGACAAACCACAGACCGCGCTTTTTCAGATCCTCGATCGTGTTTGCCAGGTTTGTCACGCGGGCAACCGGCGTGTAGTTGAGAGCTCCTGCTGAGGTGCGGGCAACCGTCGCCGTCAGACCGCTTGCGCGGTGCTTCGGAATGATGACTCCGTGTGCTCCGGCAAGGTTTGCGGTACGGATGATTGCTCCGAGGTTGTGCGGATCTTCGATTCCGTCAAGCAGGAAGATAAACGGCGGTTCGCCCTTCTCCTCTGCAAGTTTCAAAATATCCTCAACCTCCGCATACTCATAGGCTGCCGCATAGGCGATCACACCCTGATGCTTTCCAGTATCGGACATCTGATCGAGACGCTCTCTTGCAACAAACTGGATCACAGTGTCGTGTTTTCTCGCCTCTCGCACAATCGTCTGCACCGGACCGTCCTTACAACCATCCTGGACAAACAGCTTGTCAATCGGTCTTCCGGCACGAAATGCCTCCAGAACTGCATTTCTGCCCTCTATTGTAAATTCCTCGTATCTCATTCAATTTCTCCTATTTTCTCAAATCCGTCGTGCACCAGTTTGAGCACGCGGTCATAGCGCCCCATCAGGTATAAATATCCCATCAAAGCCTCAAATCCGGTCGCCATCCGATAGTCAATCATCGTCGCATGCTTTGCCATCGTCGCAGAGCGCGCATTTCGTCCACGGCGATAAACCGCAGACTCCTCGGGTGTCAGATCATCCATCAGAAGTTTCGCAAGATTTGCCTGCGTCTCTGCCTTCACGAGGCTTGCACTCTTCTTGTGCATCTTGTTGACCTGCATACTTCCGTGGCTGACAACGCGGGTACGGACAAGAATCTCATAGACCGCGTCCCCGATGTAGGCGAGAACAAGCGGAGAATATGTCCGCACATCCATTTTCGGAAGTGCAAGCATCTCTGTGAGATTTGCCTGAACCTGCTGTTCAAGAGCGGTCTGCTCCATCTCCATCTGAGCCACTGCGTTCTGCCCCATCACGTTCTTCTCCTGCACAGTCGGACTCTGTACCATTTTCTCTGCCGTCCGGTTTTCCTTTTCTGCCGTTTGAGTTTCTTTCTTTACGCTCTCTTCCATTTTACACCCTCTCTGGTATCTTCAAGGATGATGCCCATGTCGAGCAGTTTCTGGCGAATCTCATCTGCCAGTGCGAAGTTGCGATCCTTTCTTGCCTGCTGACGGTCAGCGATCATCTTCTCGATCTCCTCATCGAGTGCCTCATGATGACGCTCAGTCACAATTCCGAGAACCTCGCAGAGTTTCTCAAGCTCTGTCTTCACAAGCTCTGCATAAGCCTTGGAGCTGTTTTCCGTCACAGTCGTATTTGCAAGTTTTACCAGCTCAAACAGAGCGGAAATCGCATCTGCAGTGTTGAAATCATCATCCATTGCGGACTCAAACTTGCCGACAAGCTCATTTACATTCTGCTCAAAAGCCTTCTCCTCCTCGCTCAGATCGGCTCCCTCTGCCTTTCCTGCCAACTCCTTGACGCGCTCTACTGCGGTCAGGATACGCTCAAGACCATTTTTTGCGGACTCCATCAGATCGGCGCTGAAGTTCAGCGGACTGCGGTAATGCGCACTCAGCATGAAGAAACGAAGCACCTGAAGATCATATTTCTCGCCGATCTCGCGAACGGTGAAGAAGTTGCCGAGAGACTTGGACATCTTCTTGTTGTCAATGTTTAAAAATGCATTGTGCATCCAGTAATTTGCAAACTTTACGCCGTTTGCACACTCAGACTGTGCGATCTCGTTCTCATGATGCGGGAACACAAGGTCCTCGCCGCCGGCATGGATATCGATCTGATCGCCGAGGTAACGCTTTGCCATGACAGAGCACTCAATATGCCAGCCCGGACGACCCTTGCACCATGCGGAATCCCAGTACGGCTCTCCGTCCTTTTTCGGTTTCCAGAGCACAAAATCGGAGGAATCCTCCTTGTTCTCCTCACCGGTAACCTTCAGCTCACGAAGACCTGACTGCATCTCATCGAGATTCTTGTGGGAGAGCTCTCCGTAATTCTTAAAAGAACGGGTGCGGAAGTAAACGGTTCCGTCCTTTGCGACATAGGCATGTCCCTTCTCAATCAGCGTGCCGATCATATCAAGCATTCCTGGGATCTCCTTCGTCGCCTGCGGATGAGTCGTCGCCGGCTTCACGTTCATATCTGCCATATCCTTCTTGCACTCTGCGATATAGCGGGTGGAAATCGTCTCTGCGTCAACACCCTCCTCGTTTGCCTTCTTGATGATCTTATCATCGACGTCGGTAAAGTTGGAAACGTAGTTGACCTCGTATCCCTTATACTCAAAATATCTGCGAACGGTATCAAACACAATCATCGGACGTGCATTTCCAATGTGAATGAAATTGTATACAGTCGGTCCGCACACATACATTCTTACCTTTCCCGGCTCGATCGGCACAAATTCTTCTTTTCTCTTTGATAAGGTGTTATAAATTTTCATATTTTTCTCCTCACTCAATTTTTCTGTTCCTGTACCACACAGAAGGTTTCATTCATTCTTCTCAAA
Source organism: Brotaphodocola sp. (assembly GCF_983179755.1). Taxonomy (NCBI): domain Bacteria; kingdom Bacillati; phylum Bacillota; class Clostridia; order Lachnospirales; family Lachnospiraceae; genus Brotaphodocola; species Brotaphodocola sp. The sequence goes on from NZ_CFAHBC010000005.1 coordinate 29,502, forward strand.
AACTTCCCTGAGCCCAAATCTCCGAGCCTGAACAGAAACCTTCCTTTCCCGTCTCAGTTCGGTCCTGCACGCGACCGAACAACTTCCTGATCTTTGATATTCTGATCTCTGGTATTCTGATCCTGGGTGCTCTTACCCCTGACATCCCGGACAGCTACAGGCACGCCCCTGTTCCCGGTCATCGACAGCCAGCTCCCTGCCCTTTGCAAGCAGTGCAATCGCCTGAGAGGAAATGCCCTCACCCGTTCCGGTGAATCCAAGTCCCTCCTCGGTCGTCGCCTTGACGCTGACCTGACTCACCTCAATGTGAAGTGCCTTTGCGATGTTCTCTGCCATCTGCGGGCGATACGAAGCCAGCTTCGGACGTTGTGCAATGATCGTCGCATCGATGTTCTCAATCACATATCCGTTCTCCTCAAGCAGCTCTCCGACCTTTTTCAGAAGTTCAATACTTGAAATTCCTTCATATGCCGGATCGGTATCCGGAAAATGCTGTCCGATATCCCCGAGTGCTCCTGCGCCGAGAAGCGCATCCATCACTGCGTGCACCAGAACATCTGCATCCGAGTGACCGAGAAGTCCCTTCTCATACGGAATCGTCACTCCTCCAAGAATCAATTTGCGTCCCTCTACCAGTCTGTGCACATCATATCCCTGTCCAATTCGCATTTTCTTTCTTCTCTCCTTACTATCACTATCGTTCTCGTTCGTCTCGCCATTCCCCTTATTCTGACCCAAAGACTCTTCTCGCCAAATCCAAGTCTTTGCGAGCGTCGACTTGAATCATTTCTCATATGATCAGCTCTTATATGATCATCCGAAGCTTTTTCTCCACACATCGAAGATGAAGATCCGTCTGGAACAGGCAGCTTTCTCCATCCGTATGAACCGGGAGCGGACGATCCACATGAATCAAAAGTTCCCGGCACTGATAATGACGCACACCACGGCGCTTGCCCTTCCAGCCAAACATCGCATCTAAGAGCGCGCTAAACAGATCTCTTCGGTGGGCATTGTGCACGACACGCACTTCAAGGAAACCGTCGTTGTAAGATGCCTTTGGCGCAACCCGCACTCCTCCGCAATCAAACGGATGAATATGCGCCGAGATCGTACAGATATGATTAAACTCAATTCTTCTCGCCCCGTCAAGCACAATATATCCGCGTGTCGGTTTGACCCGAATCAGTTCAATCAATGCAATCAGAAAATATCCCAGCCGTCCCGGTCGCAAAAGCGAAATTCCACTGTGCTTCATAAATTCAAGTCTTTTGTGGCAAATCGCCGCATCCAGACCGATTCCACTGCTGATCAGAAATCTTCGATACTCCGGTTCATTCTCCCCGTAAGAAAGGATTCCATAATCCATGTAGCTGTGATATTTTGGATTTAAAATTTTTTTCAAACAGCGCTCCGGACTTTTCGGGAAGCGAAGGCTTCTCGCCAGATCGTTTCCCGTTCCGGCAGGAATATATCCTAAAGTAACTCCACTGCAAAAAGAAAGTCCATTTAAAATTTCATTGAATGTTCCGTCCCCGCCGACGGCAATGATCGTGTGCGGTTCCCGGCTCTCTTCTGTCAACTGTTGTGTAAATGTTCTAGCGTCTCCCGGTTGTTTCGTGATGTACACTTCATAGTCAATTCCGTACTTTTGGATCTCCTGTTCCAGCCTATTCCATACCTTTTGTCCGATGCCTCTGCGGGCTTTCGGATTTACGATAAAATAGTACATGAAAACCTCCCAGTAATTACTATCCTTTAGTATATCATAAAAATCAGAAAACTCCTAAGAAAATTTCTATGAATTGAACAGGGGAGCCTCCGATTCCTCAGAGACTCCCCTCTCACACATTTTTATTATCTGACTTTTATTATCCAATGACTTTCTGGCGCTCGGATTTGTTTTCTGCGTAAACGGAACCGTAGACAAACGGATACAGGACATATCCCAAAATAAATGCTCCGAGAACGTCAATCACCGAATGCTGTTTTAAAAATACTGTCGCCATACAGATCGAAACCATGAGCACGAGAGAACCTCTGCGAACCCACTTCTTTCCCTTGAGCACCCGGCTGTTGCACACCGCAAAATGAACCCCCAGCGAGTTGTAGGCATGAATACTCGGAAATACATTCGTCGGTGTATCTGCCTCATGAATCTTCTGCACAAGCCAGCAGAAAATATTCTTGTTGGGATCTACCGCCACTCTCACATCCGTTCCGTTCGGGAAAAAGGTGCAGATCAGCAGGCTGATCGTCATTCCTCCAAACAGAAACGTGCAGATCCGATAATATTCTTCCCTGCTCGTGAAAAAGAAAAACAGGACCGCTCCCGACACATACAAAAACCAGAGCAGATACGGCACAATAAAGTACTCATTAAATGGAATGAGATCATCCAGACCCGCATGAGTCACGATATAATCTCCGGATACCGTTCTCTCCAGATAATAAAACCACGGCAGATAAATCAGGATATATCCCATTACCCAGACATGCCCATATTTTTTTACCAGATTTTTCAAAAACATTTTCACTTGTTTTGCCTTTCTGGATTTCTTTCCCCAATCAAACATGATGGCCTCCCTTCCTGTCCCATCACAACTTCCTGACAAACTCTTTCCATATCTTTTCTTTATCTTTTAAACTTTACAAACTTAACTTTCTCGGATTATATCACAACCATTTTCCCTGTACAAGGTAGTTTCTAAAAAGTTAAGAAACGAAAAAAGCACCTGCCATTTTGCAAGTGCTTCCCAAATCATAGCGGAAGGGAGATTCGAACTCTCGACACTACGGGTATGAACCGTATGCTCTAGCCAACTGAGCTATTCCGCCATATAAAAGAAAAAGTATGGGGCCTATAGGGCTCGAACCTATGACCCTCTGCTTGTAAGGCAGATGCTCTCCCAGCTGAGCTAAGACCCCATATTGCAGTCTTAAGTGTCTCACTCAAGACTGCTTCCATAGTATAACAATCATTGTGCTAATTGTCAAGACTTTTTACACAACTTTTTTAATAAATTAATTAAATCCAAAGAACTTCTGGCTGATCTTGTATCCGGCGATCGACACCGTGCGTCCGCTCTTTCCCGGCAGATTCATGCTCTGTCCAAGGAATCCCCAGCGCAGGCGCATAAACAGCGGAAGATCGGTCTTTCTTAAATCCTGCCACAGCTGTTTCTTCTTCTCCATGTTCTCATCGCTTCCGGACTTGATCGCAAGAATCGAGCAGATCGTCATCATGATCTCGAGATAGCGCACCATATAATGACGCAGTTTGAAGCTCGTGATCTTTGCCTTCTCATAGCTGTCAAGCATCAGACGGGTCACACGAATCTGCTGATCGATTCGTCCGATCATAACCTGCTCATTGACCGACTGATCGGATCTTCCGATGAAATAGCGGTAGAAGTTCACATCCAGGTAATAGAACGTCTTCACATACGGAAGTGGCTGGAACACAAAGAGGTTATCCACATAGAACGTGTGCTTCGGAAGCTCCAGACCGCACTCTCTGAGCATCTCCGTGCGGTAAATCACCGAATGCATCAGAATATACTGTCCCAGCATGAAGACCTTCACATCGTTCCATCCGCAGAGCTGACGCTTCGGAAGTGCCGTCTTGTACTGCATCACGCGCTTGTGCTTTGCCCCCTGCTTTTCATAGACAAAGTTGGTGATCAGCATGTCAAGGGTCTGTTTTCCCATAACAAACTCGCGGAGTGTCTGAAGCACCTGTGCATATGCCTCCTCATTGACCCAGTCATCGCTGTCCACAACCTTGAAATAAATACCGGTTGCAGCGCGAAGTCCCGCATTGACGGCCTCTCCGTGGCCACCGTTTTCCTGATGGATTGCCCGGCAGATTCCCGGGTACCTTGCCTCATACTCATCCGCAATCTGTGCCGTGTGGTCCTTTGTAGAACCGTCGTCCACAATCAGAATCTCGACTTCATCTCCTCCCGGAAGCAGGGTATCGATACAGTGACGCATATATGCCTCCGAATTGTAGCATGGAATTGCTATGGATAATAATTTCATAATTTAAATTCCTTTCATCTTTCATGGGGAATCTCAGTTCTCCTGTCCTTCCCCATCTGATAAAATGCGATTGCCGTCAGAATTCCTCCGACTACCGCAGTGACTGCCATCCCAAATCCTGAAGAAATTCTCCGATCAAGATCAAGCATTGTCAAAAAAATCGCCGTCAGATTCGCTGTTCCGTGAAAAATCCAGGCATCTCTCAACCCGCCCAGTTCATATGCTCCTGCAAGAAAAACTCCCATCAGACAGGCATAGATTCCCTGAATCAGATTTCCATGAAACAGCCCAAAATATACGGCTGAAATCACTGCCGCTCCCGCAAACGGCAGTTCCCGGCGAAGGCTTCTATATGCCATTCCCCGAAAAATAAGCTCCTCTGTAAACGGAATCACAATTCCGGTACAGATCACCTGCATCCCAATCACAGGCTGATACAAAAGTTCTGATGTCGCCTGGTATCCCGCCTTCGGAATCGGAAGGAGGAGCAAAAGGTGATTCAGACACAGACAGATTCCAAAACCCGCAAGCAGAAGCCAGATCACATTCTGCCTTTTCATCCCAATTTTCATTCCACTGCTTGGAACTCGCTCTGTCTGCCCTGCTTGCTCTATTTGCTTCGTCTGCTCTCTTTGTTCGATTTTTCTGTACCAAAACCCAACTCCGATTGCAGTGATTCCTCCCGCCAGAGCGGTTAGAGGAAGGACATCACGCGCGGTCGGCTCTGCTCCGGTTGCCAGGTTCCAGCCCTCCATCACCAGCCATACAGCCATTTCATACAGCAAAAGTGATCCAAACATTTTCCATGCCAGGCTCAGAAAACGGCGCATCCCCTCCACATCAAATCCTCCCATTTGTTTCTTTGTGTTTTTCTCCACGGTATCATACGAAATTTTCCAGTCAGAAAATTTCTGCCTGTGTACAGTAACACTGCGGTCAGTATAACACAAATTGGTTGCTTTTTTCCAGTAGAAACACTATAATATTCTTATAATTTACGCCGGCAAGATGTTTCATCCATAAAATTCATTAATAATATTTCATATTCCGCAGAAGACGCCGGATCTCCGCAGAAAGAGGTATGCATATGGCAAAGAAAAGAATCGTCATGGCCCTTGGCCACAACGCACTGGGAACGAATCTTCCTGAGCAGAAGGCAGCAGTAGGCCCGACCGCTCGGGTAATCGCAGATTTTATTCAGAATGGCTGGCAGGTTGCGATCGTACACAGCAACGCTCCGCAGGTTGGCATGATTCATACCGCAATGAATGAACTGTGCAAGAATCACGTAAATGAGGGATATACACCGGCTCCGATGTCTGTCTGCTCTGCTATGAGCCAGGGTTATATCGGATACGATTTACAGAGCGGAATCCGCTCCGAACTGCTCAGACGTGGAATCTACAAACCAGTTTCCACGATCCTGACTCAGGTTATGGTAGATCCTTATGATGAGTCTTTCTATAACCCGATTAAGAAGATCGGTCGTTACATGACAAGAGAGGAAGCCGATGCCGAGGAGGCTAAGGGCAACTATGTGACCGAGGTTCCGGAAAAGGGATTCCAGAGAATCGTCTCCTCCCCGAAGCCGGTTGCGATCGTAGAGATCGATGCTATCCGCGCTCTGCTCGACGCAGACCAGATCGTCATCTCCTGTGGCGGTGGCGGTATCCCGGTTCTTGAGCAGGGTTCCAACTTAAAGGGCGCAAGTGCTGTCATCGAGAAAGATCTGACAAGTGGACTTCTCGCAAAGGAAGTCGACGCCGATGTACTGATGCTCGTCACCACCGTTGACAACGTCATGCTCAACTACGGCACCTCGGATGCAAAGCCGATCGAGCGCATGACTGTCGCTGAGGCTGAGGAATACATCCGCCAGGGTCAGTTCGAGAGCGCTTCCATGCTTCCGAAGGTAGAGGCTGCTCTCTCCTTCATCAAGGCTGGAAAGGGTCGTAATGCGATCATTACCTCGATGGAGCACGCTCAGGACAGCATCAGCGGACACGCCGGAACCACGATCGAATAACAAATCAACCAAATTCGTTCTATTACACAAAAATACCACGTCTGATCTCATTCATCAAACGTGGTATTTTTATTTATGCATTTCTCACGCGCTTACCGGCACGTTTCTTTAGGTTTAGCCGAACTGTACAACATCCTTGATCGGCTGTGCCAGCTCAACGGACTCTGCATAGAGCACCGGTCCCTTGCCGTCGTAATCCTGCCAGAATTCCAGCTCCACTCTCGCGCGAACCTTCACCCACTGCTTCGTCTCCAGATTCTTTGCCTCTTTCGCCTTGCAGATATAGCCGAGGAACGTCATATCCTCTGCACAGCAGGTCATCGCCATACGTCCCGGAACAAAATAGTTCTTCGGGAAATTCGGGGATTTCAGTACCATTCCGGTAAACTCCACAACCTTGCCCACATAGCGATCCGGCTTATCCATACAATCGATGTACCAAATTCCGTAGTCCTCCGGCTTGATCTCGATCACCGGTGCATTGACATCGTAAGGAAGATCTTCCTCGGAGATCTCATTGATCTCACCGTTCTCATCCTCAAAGACAATCTCGCACTTCGTGTTCATCGACTTGAGCAGACGCTTATAGCGGTCAAGATCCTCAATACCGTCACAGCGGTTGCAAATGATCAGCTCAGAATTGCGTACCATTGCAGCCAGAAGAGACTTCATATTCTTCGCATAGAGATCGAAGGTCGTCATATCTACGATCGTGATCTGCTGATAGAGATTCCAGTCATTCGGCAGTTTTAAATCATCCTGATTCCACATACCGTTCCACTCGATCAGAACACGCTCCGGATTGTAGAGAAGTTCCAGTTCGGTCAAACGCTCCGGATTCATCTCCTCAAGACTGTCCACATAGACAACGGAAGTCCGGGTCTTCTTCAGCAGTTCCTCATCGTACTCATTTTCTCCCTCCTCGCAGACAATCAGAAGAGTCTTGCCCTCTGCCTGAAAATAGTCCTGCTCCATCGTAAAAGAGAGAAATTCGGTTTTTCCGGCTTCCAGAAATCCGTTAATCAGAAATACTGGCATAATGCCATCGTCAATCGTCGGTCCCATTGATTACTCCTGTTTTAATTTTTCTTAAATGCCTTGTTCAGCTCGTCTTCCTTCAGCTTTGCACCAATTACGCACACTTTTCCAGTGTAATCCGGTGCTCCGGTACGGATCTCATACTCCTCCGGTACCAGATCAAAGTAGAACCACTCGCCCTGCTTCTCACTGTTCGGAAGCATACCCTTTGCACGCAGAACATCGCCGTAGCCATTTCCGTAAGCAAGCTCATCAAGAATTGCCTCCAGATCTGCCTTTGTACAAGGAATCGTGGTCTCCATGCCCCAGCTTGTGAAGACCTCATCTGCATGATGATGGTGATGATCATGTCCGCATCCGCACTCGCCATCATGGTCGTGATGATGATGATGCTCATGCTCCTCATGATCGTGGTCATCATGATCATGGTCGTGGTCGTGATGGTCATGTCCGCATCCACATCCGCACTCGTCGTCATCATCGTGATGATGGTGATGATGCTCATGCTCCTCATGATCGTGATCGTCATGATCATGGTCATGGTCGTGATGGTCGTGATGGTCATGATGATCATGTCCGCATCCACATCCGCACTCGTCGTCATCATCGTGATGATGGTGATGATGCTCCTCAAACTGAGCCTTTGCCTGTGCCATCAGCTCTTCCATCATCGTATCCGGCTTCTCGATCAGTTCCAGAAGCTGTGCACCGCCGAGCTGTTCTACCGGGGTTGTCACGATCGTCGCGTTCGGGTTCTGCTCACGAAGCATCTTTACATCTGCCTCTACCTTCTTTGCATCTGCAACATCGGTACGGCTCAGAACGATCGTTCCGGCATTCTCAACCTGGTTGTTGAAGAACTCACCGAAGTTCTTCATGTACATCTTGCACTTGCAAGCATCTACAATCGTAACGGCGCTGTTCAGCTTCACTTCCAGATTCTTGGCAACGTCACGAACTGCGTTCATGACGTCAGACAGCTTGCCTACACCTGACGGTTCAATGATCACGCGATCCGGCTGATACTTCGTCAGAACTTCCTCGAGAGATTTTCCGAAGTCACCTACCAGAGAACAGCAGATGCATCCGGAGTTCATCTCACGGATCTCAATACCGGAATCCTTCAGGAATCCGCCGTCGATTCCGATCTCACCAAACTCATTCTCAATCAGAACAACCTGCTCACCAGCAATTGCCTCTTTTAAAAGTTTTTTAATAAATGTTGTTTTTCCGGCTCCAAGGAAACCGGAGATAATATCAATCTTTGTCATGATTCTGCCTTCTTTCCAAATGATTATTTTCTCACAAAATGGACGGAAAGTCAAGTTTCCGTCTCATTTCGGATTTTACAGATTCTGTTTTGTGATTACCGTTCAGGAAATTAAATTCTTAAGGATTCTTCTTTTCCTTCTCTTCTCGCTCAATCATATAGCGGTTGATTCCGTCGACAACATCCTGATCAAGAATGTGTTCCATTCGACATGCATTTGCCTCCGCCTGCTCCTTCGGAACCCCGGTCACCTCCTGCAAAAATGCAGTCAGAAGACGATGACGACCATAAACAGCTTCCGCCTTTGCGAGACCTTCCGGTGTCAGTATGATCCCACCTGACGGCTCCATCTCAATAAATCCATCTTCTCTGAGTATTCCCATTGCACGGCTGACACTCGGCTTACTGAAATTCAGCTCACGCGCAATATCTATCGAGCGAACCGTCCCCTTTCGCTCTTTCAAGATCAGTATTGTTTCCAGATAATTTTCTCCTGATTCGTGCATTCAAATCCCTCCCGCATCATACTAGCTACTATCATATACGAATTTTCCCGTTCCGTCTAGTGGTGTAATGAAAGAAAAAGAAAAACGGAATCTCCGTTCCCTCAGAAATTCCGTTTCTTTTTTTCATCCCTATATGGTTTCTCATTCCTGCACTCTATCAAATTTTCTTTTCTTGAAAATTCTTACCCACATCCAGCAACGATTCTCCCATTCTTAATCATTCTTAATCTTCCGAAAACCTCTATGCGGTTGCCACTGCATTGGTACAGTCAATTCGATACATGTTCTTGCGCTGAATCAGTCCTGCCTCCTCAAGTGTCTTCACCAGGCGGTAAACCGTTGCCATTCCGATCGTCGGATCATGCTTTGCTGCGCGATAATAAATTTCCTTGCAGCAGCTACATTCATCCTGAAGAATGATATCAATCAGCAGTTGTCTCTGACTGGTAATTCTACACCCGTTCTTCTTTAATTCCTGTATAATAAATCCTTTCTTAGTCTCGACAGACATGTTTTACCTCCTTCTTCTCCCTTTTTGTAAATATTCGTGTATTTGCGAAAATACGTTTTACTTTTAGATAACGCTTCTAATTGTTTCCTCTTTATCAACGTTTCTCAGTCTTATTTGAGACTGATTATCATTTTCATAGTTATCATACGCTAACTCTTTTGAAAAGTCAAGCTGATTTTTTTCATTTTTTCCCATTTTTTTCAAAAGTACAGCTGCACATTTTTCTTCATAAAAAGCCTAAAAAAGAGCGGGCAGACTCATCCTGCGTATTCCCGCAGAAAAATCTGACCGCTCGATTCTTCATTTCCAATCTTTTGCAAACTGCTCCGGTCTTCCTCCGTTTTCACGGACTTTTCCCCGGACTGTCTGCACAGACAAACTACTGTCTTATACTTGTTTTATGATTGATTACAGGTTTGCAAGCTCAGCACCGATTGCCTTGCACTTGTCAAGAGCCTCATCATCCGGAGTCAGATTTGCAATGCAATCCTCTCCGCCGATTACCTTAGCACCTGCCTCTTCCATACGGCTGGTCCAGGTGCGAATCCACTCGCCGTCACCCCAGTCATAGGAGCCGAACAGAGCGATCGTCTTTCCGCTTGCAAATGCCTCTACCTGAGTTACGAAATCATCCATCTCGGAATCCAGCTCCTCAGCACCCATTGCAGATGCGCCGAGAGCAAATGCCGGTACATCCTTCAGTGCGCTTGCATCTGCGCTTGCTACCTCAACAACATGAGCGGTTGCTCCAGCGGACTCTGCGCCTGCGCCAACTGCCTCTGCCATTGCCTGGGTATTTCCGGTACTGCTCCAGTATACTACATAAACATCCTTCATTTCTGTTCTCTCCTTTTTTGATTCTTTTATTTATAATTTAAGAAACTGCAACCTGACCGAGCGCATAGCCATTCATGATCTCCTGCATGGCCTGCTCCTTTGCCTCGTCGTAGACACGGAAGGTTCTCTCCGCCTCCTGTGGGTTGTGGTAGACTTTCCAGTATCTCGATGCCAGACTGTTCTGACCGGCATTCTCAATAAATCCCTCCACATCCTCAAGCGGATACTCGAGAAGAACTCCTAACTCATGTGGGAACTCTCCCCTTGCCTGTGCGTACAGCCGGTATCTCTCTCTCAGTCTCTTTAACACCGAGCCGACGTCAAAACAGGTATATCCATATCGATATAAGAACTTTCGTATTTTCTCCTGACACAGATGAGTCCGCAGACGGTCAAAGCGATATAAAAACAGGACTTCCTTCACTCCATCCGAGTACAAAGGCACGCAGACAATTCTGCTCTTCTTGAGATATGCACGGATCTTCAACCAGCTTCCCTGCTTCACAGAAATCAGATTTGACATCTTGACTCCCTTTAAAACCGGTGCACACTGCGTCACAACCTGAAAGCCCAATTTTGCTTCCGGCGTACAGTTATTTAAAAAAGAAAGCATCGTCTCAACCGGCATATCGGTTCCTCCTGTTCATTTCTTCTCCGTTTGGTTTTTCTCTCCTGTTCGGATGGATATATGTTAGCATAAGCTAACTCGTGCGTCAACACTCTTATCCGCCACATTTTCTCAACTGAGAAAATCTAATCGTTAGAGAGTATCTTCTTACTTCTTATATCTTCTTATTCTTACTCTTTCTTAACGTTTTCTTACCCGTATTGATTTTCTTCTGATTTCCTGATATATGTTTTACAGAATCTTTCATTTTTATTCCATCAAAAAGAATTCGTTTTTTCACAAGAGAGGACTTGTTATGAATATCGAAAATATAACAGACTTGCCACAGACAAAATATCGCATCGGGGATGTCGCGGAGATTATCGGAATGAGCCGGGACAGCCTGCGATACTATGAAAAACGAGGGCTTCTCCCCTCAAAGAAAGAAGACAACGGCTATCGCTACTACACAGAGGAAGACCTCGGACGACTGATCTCCATCCTCTATCAGCGAAAGATGGGACTGGGACTTGATAAGATTGCTCTCGGATTTCAGGAATTCTCCTCCGATCAGTCAAAGATCTGTCGGATGAGAGAACAGCTTGCAAGAGAGAAAGAAGAAATCCGCGAACACCAGCGCGCAATTGCCCGCCTTCAAATGAGTCTTGAAGACTACGAACTGATCCACCGTCACAGCGAAGAGATCATCGCCAAGGACTTTCCTGCCTCCTATGTCATTCTCCCGGAAACAGGCTTCTCGGAGGGGATCACACAGTGGTTTCGCCTCGCCTCCCGCTATCCGGGGCTTGACATGATGTACGTCTTTGACTCTTACGCCTGGAACCGGGATGGCGATGAAATCAATCTCCACTATCAGAAGAGTCTGATGATCTTAAAGAAGGAATTCCGCGATTTCGTTGAATATCCGTTCTCCGAGACTTCGACTCCTCTCATCGAATCCTTCCCCTGCCTCTGCGCCTTCTCAAACTCCAGGAAACGCCTTCCACCGGAAGAACAGGTGCGCGCCCTCCTCGACACCGCAAAAGCCCAGGGACTGACTCCTGGTCCTGAGCTTTACTGCACCTTCATCGGAAAAAGCGAGCATGAGGAGCAGATTTTCTACGAGCTCCAGCTCTATCTCCCCGTAGCCCAGAAGTGAAACAAAAACAGACAGCTCCTCTGATCTCTCCACGGCACACTCACACCACCTGCCATACAGATCGATCTTTGGAACTGTCTGTTGTTGTTTTTTTAGAAAGGTTTTTTTAAGAATGTGCTTCGGCAACCATCTGCTCCTGCGCCGAGTGCGCATCTTTGTTCCACTGCGGTCGGTGCATAATAAGCGCCACTGGCGCTTTGCACCCCAATCCTATGAAATAAAAAAAGGACATTACTCCTCAATCGAAGTCACTTCATAACCGGCTCTCTCCACGCGGGCCTTCACATCTGCGGAATCGATCTTTCGATCATAAGAAACAATCGCCTCTCCGTGCCTGAGATTGACTTTTGCGGAAGCTCCGTCAATCTTGTTGATCACCTCCGTCACACGATTTACACAGTGCTGGCAGGACATTCCCTTGATATGAACCGTCATCTTTCCGATCACCGGATTTTCTAACTTCTTCTCCTCTGCCGGAAGCTCTGCGGAGCCACCTCCACAACAGGAACTCTCGCCTCTCATATGTTTCATGGTTCCTCTCACTGCAAAAATTGCAATCACAAGCAGAACCACAATGATAATTGCATTTGCCATTTTTCTGCCTCTATACTACTATACTGTTTTTATCTTTATTATCATTACTGTATCTTACGAAATTTCCTATTCAGAAAATTCCTGCCTGTGTACAGTACCTCTACTTCTGTGATCTGCCCTGTTCTTCACTCCGGAATTTGCGGTCACGGATCTGCTCTCTCCATTTCTGGAACGCCTTAAATCCGCCATAAATTGCAACACCTGCCACATAGAGCACAATGAAGATGAGTACCATATAAAACATGGAACCTGTTGAATTTCCCATTTTCGATCCCTATCCTTTATTTATGGAATTTCTTTGGAGCGTGCGAATGGCAGGCTCCTCCGCACGAAGAACAGCTACCGCCACAGCCGGAACAGCCACCGCTTCCACAGCTACCGCCACAGCTGTCACCGAGTGCGCCCGTCTTCTTCCAGTAAATGACCAGACCACAGTAAGCAAGTACAACTGCCATCACAAGAATATCAGCCATTTTGATGCGCCTCCTTTTTTTGTGCAGAGAAGCCGGGCACATTTCTGCACCCAGCTCCCACTTAAAAAATCGTTTTCATAACTGTTCAGTACCTTCACAGTCACGAGCAAAAATCCTATTTTTCTACCTGTTATTATGATGCAGACTGTACAGATCTCTTGGAGTAAGTCTTCTGATCCTTGTACGGGTCCGGACGGAACAGCATGAACAGCATGAATGCCAGAACAATGAGTGCTGCGATCGTACCAATACCAAATGCACCGCCACACAGAACACTGCCAAGCTGATATACAACCAGAGTTACTGCGTAAGCAAAGATGTTCTGGAACAGAATTGCAAACCAGAACCACTTGCGATCCTGCATCTGCTGAGCCATCGTGGAGATTGCTGCCAGACACGGGGAATCAAGCAGGTTGAACAGCAGGAAGCTGAAACCGCTGATTGCAGTCGGGAACCACATGCCAACACCGGTTGCAACGGTATCTGCATCCTCAACATCACCAGCAACATTTGCAAGTACTCCCATCGTGGAAACGATACCCTCTTTTGCACTGAAGCCGGAGATTGCTGCTGCAACCGGCTGCCACTCGCCCCAACCAAGAGGAGCAAACAACGGAGCGATTGCACCGCCAACGATAGCCATCAGGCTGTCAGCGGAATCCTCAACCATTCCGAATGCGCCATCCTGAACACCGAAGGTACTCAGAATCCACATTACTACGCAAGCCAGGAACAGGATGGTACCTGCCTTGATCATGAAGCCTTTCAGTCTCTCCCAAACGTGAAGCAGTACGGTTCTTGCAGACGGAATGTGGTACTGCGGGAGCTCCATTACGAACGGAGCCGGCTTACCGGAGAACGGCTTGGTCTTCTTTAACATGATTGCTGCAACTAAAACTGCGATGATACCCACGAAGTACATGATCGGGGTCATCAGACCTGCAACATCCCAGCCAGTTACATAACCAGCCATAACACCGCCCATCAGAGCGATAACCGGGAGCTTTGCACCACACGGAACAAAGGTTGCAGTCATAATTGTCAGACGACGGTCATTATCCTGCTCGATCGTCTTAGATGCCATGATTCCCGGGATACCACATCCGGAGGAAATCAGTAACGGGATGAAGCTCTTACCGGACAGTCCGAAGTGACGGAATACGCGGTCCATAACGAATGCGATACGAACCATGTATCCACAGTCCTCAAGGATGGACAGGAAGAGGAAGAGGATTGCCATCTGAGGCATGAATCCAAGTACTGCTCCAAGTCCGCCGATGATACCGTCAACAACAAGGCTGACTACAAGGTCGCCGGCGCCGGCATTCTCAAGGAATCCAGTTGCGATTTCCTGAATAGCACCGACAAAGGTATCGTTCGTCCAGTCAGTAACCAGGGTTCCGACTGTGGAAACGGATATGTAGTAAACAACGAACATAACAGCAACGAAGATCGGGATACCGAGGATACGGTTCGTAACGATCTGGTCGATCTTATCGGAGGTCGTCATCTTCTCCTTGCCCTTCTTCACACTGGAAGAAACGATCTTCTGGATGAAGCTGTAACGTCCGTCGGTTACGATACTCTCCATATCATCGTCATGCTCTTTCTCAAAAGCAGTTCTCGTCTCATCTACAACTTTCTTTCCGGAATCGGACAGCTTTACAGATGCAACGATCTTCTCATCGTTCTCAAGGAACTTGATTGCGTACCATCTCTTCTTGTCATCAGTGATAGACTCCGGAAGAACAGCCTCAACCTTGTCAACTGCACTCTCTAATTCCTTGGAGAAGATCTCCTTCGGAAGATCTACTTCCTTCTTCTTTGCGGTCTTCACTGCCTCGTCGATCAGCTTATCAAGACCGGTCTGCTTCAGAGCAGAGATCTCTACGATCGGGCAGTTTAAGAGCATGGACAGACGCTCTACATCAATCTTGATTCCTCTCTTTGCGAGAAGATCGGTCATGTTCAGAGCGATTACAACCGGAACACCAGTCTCGATCAACTGGGTGGTCAGATACAGGTTTCTCTCGATGTTGGTTGCATCAACCAGATCAACGATTACATCCGGATCATCTTTCAGAACATAGTCACGGGTTACTACCTCCTCCAGTGTGTACGGAGACATGGAATAGATACCCGGAAGGTCTGTAACGATAACATCGTCATGTTTGCCCTTCTTCAGTTTACCTTCTTTTTTCTCAACGGTAACACCCGGCCAGTTACCAACATACTGGTTGGCACCGGTCAGAGCATTGAACAGGGTTGTCTTACCACAGTTCGGGTTGCCCGCGAGTGCGATTTTAATTGCCATTTCTTTCCCTCCATGAGCATTGCGCTCGTTCCTGTGCTTTTCTTTTGAATGAATCGCTCAGTTTTTATTTCGCCTTTACTTCTACGCACTGAGCATCATTTTTTCTTACTGAAAGCTCATAGCCTCTTACAGTAATCTCAACAGGATCTCCCAGAGGAGCTACTTTTCTGATATAAAGCTCGCTTCCTTTTGTGATACCCATATCCATAATACGGCGTTTGTAAGCGGCATCACCGGTAATTTTCGCAACGATTACGGTACTGCCTACTGCTGCATCACCTAAAGTCATCGTGATTATCTCCTTTCCTGAAAACTCATCTTTATAATACAACGCTTTTCCATTCCCTATGACGGATGACTGATTAACTCGATTACATCTCCATCATAATGTGGCGCGCCATATCCTGATTAATGGCAACTCTTGAATCTTTGATATTTACAATCATGTTGCCTCCGATTGCGGATACGACAGTTACTTCTGCTCCAACGACAAATCCGAGATTAGAAAGAAATCTCTTCGTGTCATCGCTTCCACCGACCTTGCGAATCTTATGTACTTCGCCGGTCTGCATCATTGTCAGTGGCATTTCTCTTCTCCTCTCCTATGTATCTTGTTCTACGTGTTTTATTACTACTACGTTAGCACCAGATAACTCTTTCGTCTAATTAGTATACGCTAACTAATGTTAGCCGTCAACAACTTTTTTGAAAAATATTTTATATTTTTTTTATAAATGACCCTCAAATACAGAATCAGATGCAAAAAAACAGGCTTCCAGCAGAATTTTTTCCGCCGAAAACCTGTTTTTTTTGTTTTATGTGATAGGAATTTTAATTTTGTTACATTTTAAAAGGATGGTTGTGCAAAACTTATATCGATGATGTGCCAAATTTCTCCAAGCATCGATTGCCATTGTCTAAAAAATTTATCTAAGCGATATGATCTGATCACTCTTACTTATCAGCATCTGCCTTCCACTTTTCGCTGTCCTTGTAGGTCACTACACCGTTGCTGTCTGTGCAGTAATAGTAATCGTCGGCATCCTTGATATTCTTCTTGCTCTTCTGAATCTTACCGGAAGTATTTACAAGGTAATCCTCATCCTCGTAAGTCACAACTTTGAGCTTCTCATCCGAATCTGCCTTCTGGAGCTGACCCTTGATGTAGAGATAGCCGTCATCGAATCCATCAATGCCCTTTCCTCTCTCATCACCGGACTTCTTAAAGCTGTATTTGTAAGTCTCTCCATCTAGGGTAATCGAAGCGGTTCCCGTCTTCAGTGCTCCCTCCTTGGAGCTTCCTCCAAAGTAGTAGACATCCCAGGCTTCATCTGCTTCCGGAAGATCGCTCTCACTCTCAATCTCCTCGTAGGAAACAATCGTTCTTCCATCCACACTCAGCTTGTACAAACCGTCAAGCATCTCTCCATGCTCGTCAAATCCATAATAGTAGCCATTGATCTTTTTGATCTGGCTTACCGTCAGATCTCCGTCTTTATCGGCATAGAACCAGTGTGCCTCATCGGCATCGTGCGCTTCTGAATCCACATTCTCACCCGGAACGGTGTAGAACCAGCCAATGCTCAGCCAGCTATCCGACGGCTGACTGTAAAACATGTTGCTTGCCGATGCCGGAGTCGCCTCAGACGGGGTTGCATACCAGTTGAAGATCGCATTTCCGTTCTCTGTGAAGCGGTACTTCTTTCCATTGATTTTCTTCGTCGTGTCCACAGTCTTCTTACCGTTGCTCTTAAAGTAGAACCAGTAATAATCCTGGAAATCATCATCCTCCTGCTCGTCATCGACAACATCAATCTTCGCCCACTGGTTATCTCTGAGCGCACCATCACCGGCATCTCCGAGATAGTAGACACCCTCTTTCCACGCGTCATCTCCCGTCTGACGCTCCGAGGACTCGTTGACCCAGCCGTAGAGCATTCTTCCCTGATCATCAAACGCATACTTCTTTGTCGCACCGCTCGCCGTCACAATGCTCTTAAACGTCGTTTTTCCGGAATCGCCTGCCTTGTACGCCTTTCCATTCGGTCCAAAATAATACCATGCGGTATCAGAAGCGTCCTCGCTGTCATCGTCATTGTCAAGCTCTCTCCACTGGTTCTTCACCTGCACACCGTTCTCATCGACGTAATAGTGCTCATCATCCACCTCAACCAGTGTGTCGGTCGCCATATCGCCGTTCTCATCGAGCCAATACCAGTTGTTGCCGGATTTCTTCCAGGACTCCGTCGCCAGATTGCCATCTGAATCATAGTAATGCCAGGTTCCATCTGCATTCTGCCAGCTATAAGCCGCAAATGAAGTCATCGAAGCTCCAATCGTCATCGTTGCTACTGCCAGCGGAATCAAGATTTTCTTTTTATTTTTTAATTTCATGTCTATATTCTCCCTTCCATTTCCATACGCTAATCGCGACTTTTTTCTCTCTTTCTACTTTTTATTGTTTGCTATCACTTGTTCTCTGTGATAAACTCACTGTACACCTTGGAACGATTCCAAGGTCAAGCGATGTAATACTTTCGTAATAATTCGTAAGTCCCCCGTAACTTCGTAAGGCAGACGTAAAAATTGTGTTTGCTTGACGCTGTAAGGGGTTTCCTGTATAATTCAGATTAGTAGATAGAAAGTTTTCTAATTTTTACAGAAAAATCCTCGATCAAAATTTGATCCAAGTCTATGGGAAATGGAAAGGAACTTTTGCTTATGGATGGAATGATAGCAGTTTTTGCCATAGTGGCAGTTTTTGTGATCTGCTGGTATATCTTGAATGTCGTCGCATACTGGCGCATTTTCACAAAGGCAGGGGAAGCCGGTTGGAAGTCCCTGATCCCGGTTTACAACACCTACGTTCAGTACAAGCTCACCTGGAATACAAGGATGTTCTTTGTCTCACTTGCACTCTCTCTGATCACAGGAAGCCTCTCGATGATCGGAGGCTCCGCTGAGAACCTCAGCTATGTGATCTCCCTGATTCTCGCCGTGATCCAGCTGACCGCCCTCTACAAGCTCGCAGAGGCATTTGGACGCGGAGTCCTGTTCGCTGTCGGTCTGGTGTTCTTAAACCCGATCTTCCTGCTGATCCTTGGATTCAGCGACAACCAGTACCAGGGGGCGCACTAAATTTCCGAAAGCGTCGACTTAAAACGTTGTAGAAGTAGCACCTGTCGACGATCAAACAAATCTGCACCAAAACTGAAAGCGTACATTACTAAGTAACAAGGCGACGAAAGGCGAGAAAGCACCTGCAAACCCGTGTGAGACGTTGGTGCTTAGGCTGTGTCATTTACAGCCTTATGCACCACTACGTCGAACCCGGAGCGAGAGCGCGTTTGCAGGGCTTTACTCGCCGTCGGAGCATATAACGCAAGTTTCGGTGCAACACAAATCAACAAAAAAAGCTGTTCTGCGATCCCTCACAACTCAGTGGCGAATCACAAAACAGCTTCTTTTTTATATTTTATATTTTTTGTCTTACATTCTTTGTCTTATTTCCTCTTCTCCAAATTTCTCTTTAGAGCTTCAGAAATCAAAAACTCTTACTTCTTATACGCAATATCCTCAAGACGCAGATGACGCGGAAGTCCATCAACCATCATCGGGGTCAGCTCCGCCTGAATCAGCGGGCGCACATAGTCAAGGAACTCATCGGTCACATAGTCACCAGCCTCATTGATCCACTCTCTCGGAACCTTCTTCTCGACATTCGCAATCTTGTGAACATCATAGATATCGGTTACGCACAGATACGGATCATCGGAGACACGCTTTAAGATAACCATCTTGCCGGTCTCACCCTCGAAAGCAGCCTTTACAGCAGCTCCACCTACCTGATAAGCCTCGGTGATATCCACACGACCTACGATATGGGAAGCACAACGCTGAAGAGAGTTGAACTCGATTGCTCTCGTCTTACAGCCAACTTCCTTAGAGATCTTCTCAGCAAGGAAACGAGCCGTTCCTGTCAGCTGACGATGACCGAATGCATCCACATAGTCGATGTTGTCGGTCAGCTCGCAGACATAACGTCCATCTGCCACCTTGACACCCTCTGAGATTGCAATTACGACAGATTTCTTCTTCTTGTGGATCTCAGCCACCTTCTTCATGAATGCATCCACATCAAAGGTGATCTCCGGCAGGAAGAGCATATCCGGACCTTCACAGTCCTCACCGGTTGCCAGTGCAGCAGCTCCGGTCAGCCATCCTGCATTTCGTCCCATGATCTCGATCAGGGTAACGTTCTGCTGATCATATACCAGACCATCGCGAATAACTTCCTTTGCGATCGAAGCGATGTACTTTGCAGCACTTCCGAATCCCGGAGTGTGGTCAGTCACTGCAAGGTCATTATCAATCGTCTTCGGAACACCCATGAAGCGGATCTTGCTTCCATTTAAGATTGCATAATCAGACAGCTTCTTGATCGTATCCATCGAATCATTTCCACCGATGTAGAAGAAGTAGTCCACGCCCAGCTTGTCCAGAATCTCAAAAATCTTGTCATAGACAGCACGATCATCCTTGATCTCCGGCAGTTTGTAACGGCAGGAGCCGAGGAATGCAGACGGAGTACGCTTTAACAGATCGATGTCGAGATCGCTTCTGATATGCTCAGACAGATCTACAACCTTCTCTTCAAGCAGTCCCTGAACACCGTGAAGCATACCGTACACCTTTCCTGCTCCGCGATCCTTTGCAGTCTTAAATACACCTGCAAGGCTGGAGTTGATTACTGCGGTCGGTCCACCGGACTGTCCTACGATTACATTGCCTCTGATTTGACCCTTAAATGTCTTCATAAAATTGTTCCCCCATTATCTTTTTTTATTGCCTTATCCCTTATTTTAAACTTTTCCCATACTGTCTTTCTTTTTTCACGCTATGAGTCCCCTTATTACTCTAGCGTGCCATCTCAAGCTGTGGTCCCGTGCTCTGGTGTGCCTTGATGATCGTCTCAATCTCCTCAAGATCAGAGGACGGAAGATCGCCTGGAATCGTATTCTTCACAGAACTCGTCGCGTTGCCGTACTGCATTGCACGCTCACAATCAAAGTCACTCGAGAGCAGACCATAGAGAGCGCCTGAAATATAAGCATCTCCGCTTCCGATTCGATCCACAACCTCAATATCGCGGTATGGCTCCTCCTCGTAGTAGCGATCATTCTTCGCATCATAGACAACAGAGCCGAAATCATGACGCTTCGGGCTGTGTACCACGCGCTGAGTCGATGCCACAATCGAGATCGGATAGTCCTCGGTAAAGCTCTTCATCATCTCTTTTGCTGTGCCAGTCTTCTTGAATGTCAGACGTGCGGTATCCTCTGAGCAGAAGAAAATGTCCACATACGGCAGGATCTGCTCGATGCATGCCTTTGCTTCCTCTCCGCTCCACAGGTTTCCGCGGAAGTTGACATCAAACGAAACAATCGTTCCGGTTGCCTTGAAACGCTTGATCATCTCAATCGTTGTCTCCCGGATCTTCGGGCTGAGAGCCAGCGTGATTCCACTCGTGTGGAAGCAACGCGTTGCCGTATAGACATCCTCCGGGATCTCGCTGATGTCGAGGGAGTAGAATGAGCTTCCGATACGGTCATAGATAACCTTCGGCTTTCTCGGGTAAGCTCCACTCTCGTAGTAGTAGATTCCGACACGGGCATTCGGTGACTTATCATAAATGAAATAGTCATCGCTGATGCCATAAGAACGGATTTTTCCTTTCATGAAAGTTCCGATATCATGAGACGGAAGTTTGGAAATGACTCCGGTGTGAAGTCCAAGCAGAGAAACTCCAACTGCCACATTCAGCTCTGCACCTCCGACCTGCTTGATAAAGGTATCTCCGCGAACAAGACGCTCATTGTTTGGCGGTGACAGGCGAAGAAGCACCTGTCCAAGTGTCAGCAAATCAAAATCGCTTGTGTTCTCCATCATTTTGCCCTCCGGCGCTTTTGCGCTTTCTTAAATTCTGTTCTGTATTCTGTTCTGCTGTGTATGGAACTCATGATCTGACAAAGAACTCTGAACTTTGGAAAGAGTCCAAAAAGAATCCCCAAAAAATCAAACGAATTCTGAAGAATTCTGATAGATAAAATGGCTAATTCCTGTTACGGAAATTAGCCATTTATCTACGATGTCAGTATATCAATCTTTTATTTATAAAATAACGAATACCCCAAAAACTCTCTGTGAATTCCAAAGGAATCCCCAATGAATTTAAAAGTCCCTGTGAACTTTAATTATCTCTGAACACGACCTGAACCGTCGCCACCTGCCAGATTGTCAACATCTGCACGGCTAACAAGGTTGAAGTCGCCCGGGATGGTGTGCTTCAGAGCAGATGCAGCTACTGCGAACTCCAGAGCATCCTTCATGTTCTTGCCATCTACCAGACCGCAGATCAGACCACCAGCGAAGGAATCTCCGCCACCTACACGGTCAACGATCGGAGCGATGCGGTACTTTCTGGAGTGATAGAACTCACGGGTCTTACCATCCATGATGCAAGCAGACCAGCCGTTGTCGGAAGCGCTGTGGCTCTCACGCAGGGAGCTGATGATGTACTTGAATCCGAACTTGTCAGCCATCTGGTTGAAGATATCTACATAACCAGCCAGCTCCAGCTCACCGGAGGTAACATCGGTGTTGCCCGGCTTGAAGCCAAGAACCTTCTCTGCATCCTCCTCGTTACCGATGCAAACGTCAACATACTGCATCAGGTTGGTCATAACCTTCTGAGCCTTCTCGGAAGACCACAGTTTCTTACGGAAGTTTAAGTCAACAGATACGGTTACGCCGTGAGCCTTAGCAGCCTTTAAAGCAGCCTCGGTCAGCTCGATTGCAGCGTCGCTTACAGCCGGGGTAATTCCGGTGAAGTGGAACCAGTCTGCATCCTTGAAGATCTCGTCGAAATCGAACTCGTCCGGAGTAGCGGTAGAGATGGAGCTGTGTGCACGATCGTAAACAACGTTGGAAGCTCTCATTGCAGAACCGGTCTCAAGGAAGTAGATACCCAGTCTCTCACCGCTTCTTGCGATGTGCTTGGTTCCTACATTGTACTTTCTCAGAGCTGCTACTGCGCAGTCACCGATCGGGTTGGACGGAACAGCGGTAACGAAATCTACATCATGACCATAGTTAGCCAGAGATACTGCTACGTTAGCCTCACCGCCACCGTAGTTTACATCGAACTCGTCTGCCTGGATAAATTTCTCATTATTCGGGGTGGAAAGTCTCAGCATGATCTCACCCATGGTTACTACTTTTGCCATTTTTGTGTCTCCTTATTTTTTATTTTTTCTTCTATTACTCTTTTTATTGCTTTATTGCTCTTTTTGTTTTAAACCAATTGTTTTGTACTAATTGATTTATACTAATTCGCTTTGTGATGATTTCCCATGAATGACCGCGTCCGATCCGATTTCTCAGAGCAGGCGCGGTATCCAAAGTGAATCCAAATCCTTTATCGAATAATCCGCAAATACGAATACTGAATCTCAGATAAATAAATCTTACCGATTTATAAACGTGTTATAAATGTAAATTACTTACGTGCTGCTGCTACTGCTGCAACGAACTCCTGAGCCTTTGCAGTTACTGCTGCGAAGTCGCCGGTCTTAGCACCCTTGGTCAGGCTGCTTCCGGTACCTACTGCGTATGCACCTGCGTTGATCCACTTGTCTACGTTGTCTACATCAACACCGCCACTCGGCATGAACTCGCCCTGCGGAAGCGGTCCACGGAAGGAGCTGATTGCTGCCGGTCCTACAATGTTGCCCGGGAAGATCTTGATAACGTCGCATCCAGCCTCAAGAGCGGTAATTGCCTCGGTAGGAGTCATAACGCCCGGAAGCATCGGTACTCTGTAACGGTTGCACAGCTTGATGGTCTCAACGTTCAGGCCCGGGCTTACAACGTAGTTTGCACCAGCCAGGATAACCTGTCTTGCAGTCTCCGGATCAAGAACGGTACCTGCACCGATTACAACCTTGTCGTTGTCCTTGTACTTCTTAGCCATAGCTGCGATGAAGTCAACCGGGTTGCCCTCGTCCATAGTCATGGTGATCTCGATGAAGTTGATTCCGCCGGCGATGATTGCGTCAACAACCTTCTCGCCCTGCTCCAGGTTCTTTGCACGAACAACTGCTACCAGACAATCTTCTTTCAGTCTTGCTAATACCTGCTCTTTTTTCATGATAGTTCTCCTTTTCTTGGTTTCATTTATTCGTATATGCGAATTCGTTTCACATTTGCGATTTCTATACTTGAATTCTAATAGTTTCTTTCCCATTTGTCAACAGGAAATCTACTTATTTTTATCTTTTTCTGTCTTACTTCTTATCTTTTTCTATTCTGCCCGTATCTGGGAATTTTTACCTGCGCACAGAACCGATAAAACCGAGTCTTTTCGAGACCTCCTGTGCCTTTTCAGAGACCATTTTTCCGAGGAGTTCATAGTTCTCCGTCGGCTTGTACAGGCTTGATACACTGATTGCTCCTGCGACACTTCCATCCGGTCCAAAGACAGGCGCACCGACACACTCCATATGTTCTTCCATCTCGCGCGCATCAAACGCATAGCCGTTCTGGCGCACGCGATCAAGCTCTGCAAGCAGGGACGCTCGGTCCATGATCGTCCGATCGGTCTTCTGGCGGAATTTGATCCGGTTGATCACCTGACGCACCGTCTCCTCATCACTGAACGCGAGGATCGCCTTTCCAAGCGAGGTGCAGTACATCGGATTCTTCGTTCCGACAGTCGCCGTCGTGATGATCGGATTCTCCGGCTCTGCCTTACAGATATAGACGACATCGTGATCAGAACGCACCCCGAAAAAGACCGTCTTGCCGACTTCCTTCGCAAATGCGCGCAGTTCTGGCTCAATCACACTGATAAAATCCAGGTTGTTGGTATAATTGATTCCAATCCGGTACGCAGTCAGACCAATCGTATACCGCTGTCTCTGACCGCGGTCCACATTGACCATTCCCATCTCCGCAAGAGTCGTCACAATGTCATAGGCACTCGTCTTCGGAAGTTCCAATTTTTCACAGATGTCATCCAGAGTGATGCCTTCCGGATTCTTTGATACCAGTTTGAGGATCTCGACAGTCCTCTGGGTCGTTCTATTCAGTTTCATATTCTGTCACGCCTTTCTGTGGCAGGGGCAGGAGCAATCAATCGGGATCGATTATCATTGGAATAAAACAGCAATGATAAAGTAACAATCTTACAGCGTTACACCCTGCTTGAAGATCGCCATATCGTGGAAGCCGGCCTCCTCTGCCTTTACTTTCTTACCTGAAGCAACTGCCAGCACATAGTTAAACAGATCCTGTGCAAGCTCTTCCTTACTCTTATCTTCTACCATACGTCCGGCATTAAAGTCAATCCAATTTTCCTTGTGACCAGCCAGCTTGGAGTTGCTCGAAATCTTGACAGTCGGAACCGGAGATGCAAACGGAGTTCCGCGACCGGTTGTGAACAGAACGATCTGTGCGCCGGATACTGCGAGTGCAGTGGAAGCAACGAGGTCATTGCCCGGTGCAGACAGCAGATTCAGACCTTTCTCCTTTACCTGCTCACCGTATGCGAGTACACCCTTAACCGGAGCACTTCCGGACTTCTGGGTACATCCGAGGGACTTATCCTCCAGAGTGGAGATACCGCCCTTCTTGTTACCCGGAGACGGGTTCTCGTAGATCGTCTGGTTGTGGCTCTTGAAGTAGTTCTTAAAGTCGTTGATCAGATGAACGGTCTTGTCAAACAGCTCCGGAGTTGCACAGCGATCCATCAGAAGGGTCTCTGCACCAAACATCTCCGGCACCTCAGTCAGAATCGTCGTACCGCCCTTGGAGATCAAAAGATCGGAGAATGCACCAACCGTCGGGTTTGCGGTGATTCCGGACAGACCGTCAGAACCGCCACACTTCATACCGATGATCAGCTCGCTTGCGTCGATCTTCTCTCTGGAAAAGCCATTTACATAGACAGCCAGCTCCTCAAGCAGTTTCATAGCCTCTTCCTGCTCGTCCTCAACGTCCTGGCACTGAAGGAACTTCACACGCTGATCGTCGTACTCGCCGATATACTGCTCTTTTAACAGCGGAATGTTGCTGTTCTCACAGCCGAGACCGAGAACGAGAACACCACCTGCGTTCGGATGATGAATCATATCAGCCAGAACAGTACGGGTGTGCTCCTGGTCATCTCCCATCTGGGAACATCCATAAGGATGGGTAAACGCAATGACATCCTCGACATTGCCACCGATCAGTTTCTTTGCCTGACGCTCAAGTGCCTGTGCGATGCTGTTGACACAGCCAACGGTCGGGATGATCCAGATCTCGTTTCTTACACCGACTTTTCCATCGGTACGGCGATATCCGTCAAAATATGCATGCTCGGACTCTTTCAAAGTAGAAGCAACCGGATGATACTGGTACTCAAGCAGATCACCCAGAGCGGTCTTTAAGTTGTGTACATGTACCCAGCCACCTGCCGGAACTGCTTCCTTCGTGTAACCGATGCGGAAACCGTACTTAATAACCTCACTGCCCTGCTCGATCGGCTTTAATGCAAACTTATGACCCTGCGGGATATCCTCCTGCGTCGTCACATTGTACTGACCGACCGTGAGCTGTTCGCCTTTCGCAATCGGACGAAGTGCAACTGCGACATTATCGTTCTCATTGATTCTGATAAAATCCTGCATAACTCTTCTCCTTATCTATCTCTTTTGGTGTTTCTTTTTTGTTTTTCGTGTTTCTGTTTTGGCGTTTCTTCGTTTCTTCTTTTTTTACTTCTTTACCTCTTAATTTGCTGCTTACTTTTAATGTTTTTTAGTACCTTAAAGCACCTTAATGCTTTACCAGCTTTACCACTTTTTTGCTGCTTTACTGCTTTCATGTTTTCATTTCATGTTTTCAGCTTTATACTTTCGGTGTCATCTTTGGTGTCATCCTGCACTCCTCAAATTAAGATCTTTTAAGGTCTCATTTCAAGAGATCCAGACACTCGCCTTGTTTTTGTAAGTGCTTACAATTATTCTACCTAAACTCTCCCTATAAGTCAAGATGGAATCTTTAATTTTTTTCAAATAAATTCCATAAAACCTCTCATAACCACTTGCATTATTTCATTTTGACGGTTATAATGGTACTAGCTTGTAAGCACTTACAGAAAACTAGGGAGGAAAGACGGATGAACATTTATGACGTATCGAAAAAAGCCGGAGTGTCCATCGCTACTGTCTCCCGGGTTCTCAACGGCAATCCCAATGTCAGCGAAAAAACCCGGGCGCGGGTACACGCCGTCATGAACGAGCTGGGATATACACCGAACGTATTTGCAAGGGGACTGGGGCTTGGCTCCATCAAAACCATAGGTATCATGTGTTCGGATTCCTCAGATCCATATCTCGCACATGCAATCTACTACCTTGAACGCGAACTGCGTGTGAATGGATACGACTCCATTCTCTGCTGTACAGGCAACTCTCTCGAGACCAAACAGCAGTATTTCAATCTGCTCCGTTCCAAGAAAGTGGACGCGATCATCCTTGCAGGTTCTAAATTCATTGAACCGAAAGTCAAGGACAATACCTATATCATTGATGGCGCACAGGAGATTCCGATCATGCTCGTCAATGGTTATCTCGAAGGAGACAACATTTACAGCACCGTCTGCGACGATCGCATGGCGGTTCACAAGGCAACCGGTCAGCTCATCGCCTCCGGATGTCGAAAGATTGTCTACCTTTATACGAGCAATTCCTTCAGTGGAACGAACAAGATGAAGGGGTACCGCGATGCACTCACCGGACACGGTCTTCCGGTTCGACCGGAATACATCCACCAGTGTGAGAAAGATGTGATCTGTGCCCGCGATCTTCTTCTTGAGCTCGCCAAGGATGACCTTGTCTTCGATGCCGTGATGACCTCGGACGACACTCTTGCAGTCGGCGCAATCAAGTATGCTCACATGCAAGATCTCAAGATTCCAGACGATTTGAGCATTGTCGGATACAACAATTCGACATATGCGATCTGTACCGATCCGGAGCTTACCTCGATCGACAGTAAGGTGGAGGCACTCTGCACTGCCACAATCAATACCCTTATGGGCGTTTTCAACGGTGTCAACGTACCCAGTCGGACTACGATTGCCGCCGATTTGATAAAAAGAGCAACAACAAAATTTTAAAAAGTTTTAGGATTTAAAAAGTTGTAAGTTGTATCTATCTACTATATTCATTTAAGGAGGATTTTTCCAATGAAACAGTTTATGGACAAGGATTTTCTTCTCTCAAGCGAGTCTGCACAGGCATTATTCCACAACTACGCAGAGAATATGCCGATTCTCGACTACCACTGCCACATCAACCCGAGAGAGATCGCTGAGGACCGCAAGTTCGAGAACATCACTCAGGTTTGGCTCGGCGGTGACCACTACAAGTGGCGTCAGATGCGTTCCAACGGCGTAGATGAGAAGTACATCACCGGTGATGCTTCTGATCGTGAGAAGTTC
This sequence comes from Brotaphodocola sp., assembly GCF_983179755.1. Taxonomy (NCBI): domain Bacteria; kingdom Bacillati; phylum Bacillota; class Clostridia; order Lachnospirales; family Lachnospiraceae; genus Brotaphodocola; species Brotaphodocola sp. The sequence continues at coordinate 57,425 of NZ_CFAHBC010000005.1, forward strand.
CAGAAATGGGCTGAGACCATGGAGAAGCTGATCGGCAACCCGCTGTATCACTGGAGCCATCTGGAATTACAGCGTTACTTCGGTTACACCGGACATCTGTGCGGAGATACCGCTGAGGAAGTTTGGAACCTGTGTAACGAGCAGTTAAAGAACAAGTGGACTGTTCGTAGCCTGATCAAGGCTTCCAACGTAACCCTGATCTGCACCACCGATGATCCGATCGACTCTCTTGAGTGGCACAAAGTCATCAAAGAGGATCCGACCTTCGACGTACAGGTTCTGCCGGCATGGAGACCGGACAAGGCTACCAACATCGAGAAGCCGGAGTACGCTTCCTACATGCAGAAGCTGTCTGAGGTGAGCGGTGTTGAGGTTAAGGATTTCGCTTCCTTAAAGAGCGCAATCGACAATCGTATGCAGTTCTTCACTTCCATGGGATGCAGCGTATCTGACCACGGTCTGGACTTCATCGTTTACGTTCCGGCAACCGACGCTGAGATCGATGCAATCATCGCAAAGAAGCTGTCCGGCCAGGAAGTTACCCAGGAGGAGATGCTCAAGTACAAGACTGCATTCATGATGTTCCTTGCAAAGCAGTATCACAAGTATGACTGGGCTATGCAGATCCACTACGGTTGCAAGCGCGATAACAACGCTTACATGTACAAACAGCTCGGACCGGATACCGGATACGACTGCATCAACAACTACGCTCCGGCAGCTCAGACCGCTGACTTCCTGAACGCACTGAGCGCAACCAACGAGATCCCGAGAACCATTCTGTACTCTCTGAACCCGAACGATGACGCTGTAATCGGCACGATCATCGGATGCTTCCAGGATACCTCCGCAGCAGGCAAGCTCCAGCACGGTTCTGCTTGGTGGTTCAACGATCACAAGGTAGGTATGACCAACCAGATGACCAGCCTTGCAAACCTTGGATGCCTCGGCAACTTCATCGGTATGCTGACCGACTCCAGAAGCTTCCTGTCCTACACCCGTCACGAGTACTTCCGCCGTGTAATGTGCGAACTGCTCGGAAGCTGGGTAGACAACGGTGAGTATCCGGATGACCAGAAGGCTCTTGAGAAGATCGTAAAGGGCATCTGCTACAACAACGCAGTGAAGTACTTTGGTTTTGATTTAAAGACTGTTGAGTAAGTTTTATTGAGTAAGTTTAGAAGTTAAATACTCTTAATACGGTCAATACTGTCGAAAAAAATTAAGACGTTTCAAAAGAGAAGAACCCGTTCACCTGGATGGTGGGCGGGTTCTTTTTGGTTGTTTCTGTCTTTATTCTATTTTTTATTTTCTTTTCCCTAAGATGTTAGCTGTTTTAATTTTACCATTTTTCATTACAGTTTTATCCAATATCGAAGGACAGAAACTCCATCATCCAGTACTTCATTTTCCAGCACGCCGCCATTTTTCTCAATCGTTCTTGCCGAGGCAAGGTTGGTTTTTTTACAGCACATCAGCACCTCAGAAATTCCAAGTTTCCGACATTCCTCAAGAGCCAGTGCAATCATCTCTGTGCCAAGACCTTTTCCGCGCTCACTCGGACGAATTCCATCGCCAATATGTCCACCGCTGAAACGCAATTTATCGTTTAAATAATGCCGAATATTAACTGCACCGACAAAAATATTTCTCTCCGTGTCAAGACAGAAGAACGTAGAATCCGGCACAAATCCCTCAGGTACCGCATTTTCCCCAAGACTTTCCATATATTGATCCGTATTGTGATAATCACATCTGCAAATCGCCCACGGAACAATTTTTTCGTTTGTCGCCGTCCATTCATCCATCATATCGATTAACTGAGTTGTAAATTCTGCGCTGTATTTAACAAGTTTAAGCATCTCTGTATTTATATGTCCTCCACGAATTCTAAACCATTCTCATCGTTCATCTGCTTTGTTGTTCCTAGAAATCTTATCCTTCTTCATTCAGGCGTTCTCACCTCAATCAAATTTCCATCCAGATCATAAAAGCGAACCATCTTCTGCCCCCAGCTGTGCGCCGTGAGCCGGTTGACATACTGCACCTCCGGATACAATCGTTCCAGTTTTTCAACAAACGCCTCCAAATCATTCTCTTCAAAATACAATTCACAGGCATTGTTTCTCGGGATGACCTCTTTTCCCAAAAACTCCCGCCAGATCTTCTCATCCTGAAGCACAAGTCCATCCATCAAGATCATATTTCCATCATTGTCAACGATTCGATCAAGCCCGAACAGATCGTGATAAAACTGTCTCGATCTTTCGATGTCTTTCACGACAATCAAAATATTTTTTAATTTCATTTTATTTATCCTATCTAGCGCTCCTGTATCTCTTTGCCACTCATGTGTTCAATCTCAATTTCAAAAACCTGTACTGCTTTTTCAAGTCGGGCAATTTCCTCATCAACCAGCTGTTCCGTCGGATAGTATTTCATTGCCAACTGTTTTAACAATGTCATCGCCTTCTCACCTGTTTCAAGCAGATGGCATCTGCCAAACACAACCGTACTCTGCACAAACGGCGCCCAGGCTTCTTCTTTTTTGATCTTCTCATTTCCGTAAACGGTGAAACACACCTTATCATTCGCCCTCAGAGCATCGGCTTTATGTCCTTCACGCGCCCCGTGAAAATAAATTTTCTGATTCTCTCTATCATAATAATAATTGACCGGAATCGCATATGGATAACCATCATCCCCATTTACCGCAAGGACACCTCTCCGGCTTTTTTCCAAAAGAGACTCCGCCAGACTTCTATCCATTTCCTTTTTCTTTCTACGCATTTCTCGAAACATTCTTTTTTCCTCCAATCCAGTCAAATTGTGAATTACCCCGACTTAAAGAAGTCGGAGCTTCCTACTTCAACCACTACTGCGTTCGATGTAGCAAAATACACCAAACGTCTTACACAATGTCCACCGGCGTTAAGTTCGGGCTGATTCCATCCCTACTATGTCCCATTTATCGTTTATGCGCTTTCTTTTAAGATTCGTAAGCCTTCCTTTCGAATATTGATTGCAGCATTGATATCCCTTTTATGATGATGATTACAGTTTGGACAATCCCATTCGCGAATTCTCAAGTCTTTTAACAGTGGATTTTGATATCCACAACAATGGCAAATTTGGGAACTTGGATACCATTTGTCTACTTTCACAAAATATTTCTTGCGATCGGATAATTTATACTCAAGCATCGAAAGAAACATTCCATATCCATTATCAAGCGTCGCCTTTCCGTTTCCAAATCCTTTATTCGACATTGCTCTCAGGTTTAGACTTTCTACACATACGACATCATACTGATTGGCTATCTCAGTTGATTTCTTATGTAAATGATCGAGACGCTGATTGGCAATATGTCTGTGAATCTTATTGATCTTTTTCAATTGTTTCAAATAATTCTTCGATTTTGTTTCATTCTTTTTAGACCCCACTTTTCGAGAAAGTTTTCTCTGTTCTTTTGCAAGTTTCTCCTGACTTTCTCTATACTATTTGTGATTACTTCCAATTTGACCATTGTGATCCACATACAGACCATTTGACGCATAATCCAGACCAATCACATTTTCCAGATCTGCTACATAATCACAAACAGGCGGATCAAATTCAAACAAAACAGAGGCAAAAAAACTTCCATCGGATTCCTGTGAAATGGTAGCGGATTTTATCTGCCATCCTTCTTTTGGTTTTCTATGAATAACTGCTTTTATTTTTCCGACTTTTGGTAATTTCAGTTCTTTCTCATACAAAGCAATCGTCCCTTTTTGATTATTTGTCGTATAGGATTTTCTGCTATGTTTTGCTGATTTATATTTCGGAAATCCATTTTTCTTTTTTCGCGTCTTACTAAAACAATTCCGAAGTGCTGCCTGTAAATCCAACTGCTTATTCGCTAATGCCAGGCTGTCTACCTCTTTCAGGTATGGATATTCTTTTTTATATTTTACTGGCGTAACCGTCACAAATTTTCCTGTTTTTTCATAGGATTCTTTCTCATCCGTAAGCATAAGATTATAAACCTTTCGGCAACAACCAAATGTTTTTGCAAAAAGTTCTGCTTGTTCTTTTGTCGGATACAGTCGATATTTAATTGCTTTATTTGCTTTTCCTTTTTTTCCCCTGCGATTGGATGTATTCTCTAACAATTTCTACGGTTGCACCTCCCGTTGTAAGCAGACAATAACTTTGTGACCAAAACATCTCTTTCCATAAAGACTTTCTTATCATAGGAAATTCTTTCTTAATGAGACGACTACTTGCGGATTTATATGCATTAATAAATTTACTGATTTCAGTATTTAGCTGTCCTCGAAACAAAATGTGAACATGATCAAGATCATGGTTCCACTCTTCTAATTCGATATGATAGTTCGGTGCTATATACTCAAAAATCTCTTTTAAGCGATTCGAAATCGGATTATCAATCACTTTATTTCGATACTTAATGCACATAATCAGATGATAATTTAATAAAAATACTGAATGATTATTCGTGTCAAGATTCATTTTATAAATACCTCTTATCTCAATTACGACTGAATGATAAGAAGATTATAATATGACCAAAAATAAAAGTCAACGCCGTGTATCTCGCAATTCATCCCCCCACCTACACATTTGTTTAGAGGTGGGGGATTTCTTGCTCACGGTGTGTTAAATTCAAGCCGACGCTCGCTGAGACTTGGCGCGTAATTCTGGTCAGCTCTGCTGACATCTTCCCATCAAAATTACTGCGCTTCTCCACTACTCTGCATAAATGTTTTTTCCAAACTGATATGCCTCGCTCAAATGGTTCGTCTTATCAATCTGCGGTCTTCCATTCGTGTCACCACATCCACCCGCGAGCAACATTCCCTTGTCACAAAAACCAATATAATTGATCACAGCAAACTTGTAATAAGATACCGCCTGCTCATATGTCCAGAACAGATCATCGGCGGAAGTCATCAGCAAGACGGCATCCTTAACCGGATATTTTTCATATCGACCGAGTGGCGGATTTGGATCTTCTTCTGCGATACAATAAAATCTCTCGATAAATGCTTTCAGCTTAGAGGATATTGTCCAAAATAATAACGGAGATGCAAATGCAATCATGTCGGCTTCCTTTATTTTCGGAACGAGATCGTTAAATCCGTCTTTCTGGATACATGGCTTTCCATAACGGCAGGCATTACAGCCGATACAGCCTTTTACCTCAATCTTATTAAGCGATATGAGTTCTACCTCATGTCCGGCATCGCTATCCCCCTGCATAAATGCATCTACCAACTGCCTTGTATTTCCCTTTGGACGACCCCCACCCAAGATTACCAGTATTTTCTTCATGGCTCACTCCGTTTTTATTGTTATTTTACTATTTCTCGTTCTCAATAACAAGAAGATAAAATAAAACAGCTTCAAAAGCAAAATTTTTTATCTGACAATGAAGCTGTTTTGTAGTAAAGATGTTTGCTTAATCTATTTTCGTTTCCATGCCATTACATAATCTTTTTCCCCAGTAGCTTCATCCAAACTTTCAAACTGAATTTTAAAACCCTCTCTTTGATAAAAGGATATTGCCCGTGCATTTTTCTGGTATACATTCAAGAGTAATTTGTTTCTTTTATCCTTTGCATAATTTAGCAGAATTTTACCTATACCCTGCGATTGCATTTTATCAGAAATAAAAATGCCCTCAACATATTCCTTGTTCATTCCTACAAAGCCTTGTATTTCTTTATCATTCTCATACACATAAACCTCTGCCTGTGGCAACATTTCTTTTACTAATTTAAAATTGTTTTTCCAGTATTGAGCAGAAATAAAATCATGTGCTTTTATATTAGTATCCAACCATATATCTGCAACTTTATTTATGTCCGCTTTTTGTAATTTTCGAATCATAATAGGCACCGTCTCCGCAATTTTCGATTATTTCTTTCATAATATCATAAAAAACAGGGCTAACGTACAAATTTTCAAGTTTATACATTAGCCCTATCTTATTCATCCACCATTTTCAGTTTTTTACTTTTCTCTTATATACGGTTCAATCCGGCACTGGTGCTCTTTACGCTTCTTATCGTAATTGATCCCAACCAACAAAATATCTCCCGCATACGTCTCGATCGATGTCGGATATTTCTTATCTCGAATCTGATCCAATGCTGTCTGTGCATTTTGATTCCATTTTAGCTCTACGACAAGAGCCGGGTAATCCTGCACATATTCTGGTTTTGGAAGAAAGACAAAATCTGCAAATCCTCTTCCATTAGGAAGCTCTCTAATCGGCTTAAAATAGTACTGCATCGCACTCAAATATGCAATTGTCAACACACTGCTCAGAGAATTCTCATTGTTATACTGGATTGCAGATGCATACTCCATATGGATCTTCTCGATCCCCTCTGCGACAGCTTCCTCATCCATCTCAAGCGTCGCTTCCAGAAGCTCTGCTGACTCTCTCTGAAACACAAAAAATTCATTCCAGCGAGTGCTCTCCACTGCAACTGTAAGTTCCTGACGGATCTCTTCATTTGGAACAAATGCCGTCTGTGTCTGCTCATTATATCCAAGATACCCCAAATGAATCAAATACGTGATGACATCATCCTTATTTTTAAAGTTCACTGTATCATTCTGAAAGAATTTTACCTGAACTTTCACCGATGTCCCCGCAAGCATTTCAAGAACTGCTGTTTTGAGTCCATCAAAATCTTGATTAATCAGTGGAACGACCACCTCATAGCTTCCGGTTTCCGACCAATAGCTTTTGAATCGTCCGCCCTTCGTCATCAGCTTTACAACCGCAACCGGATTATAAATCTGATAATCTCCCAGCAGATATCCATCATACCAACGCTTCACCTGAGAAAAATCTCTTCCGTATCTCTCACAGAGTTCCAACACTTCCGCTTCCGTAAAACCGACATACGGCGCTAACACACTTGCATCCAACATCGTAAACTCATCAAAATTGTTGAGAGCCGACTGCGTTTTCACTTTCTTGATCGGAAGAATTCCTGTCAAATATGCAAGTTGAATATAGTTAGTTGGAAGAGAACCCTTAAACATTCCCCTCAGAAAATTAATATACTCCTCCTGCACTTTCTGATTCATCGCCTCATCACGAATCAGAACATCCCATTCATCGATGATAACAACAAATTTTCTTCCTGTCGCCATATGAATCTTAGATAATGCCTCCGGCAGAGTACGAATTTCTTCTGGAAGTTCACGCGAGTAAATTTCTCTTAATTCCGCGATGGTTCTCTCCGAAATATACGAAAGCACATGTTCCGCTCCCTCGGCGGACTCCATGCACCACTGAATATCCAAGTGAATCACATCATATGCATTTAGATATTTTTTGAACTCCGGACTTTTGCTGATCTCTAATCCCGAAAACATCCTCTCTGAGTCACAGGATCTGCAATAGTATGCCGTCAGCATATCCGCCGTGATCGTCTTTCCAAATCATCTCGGACGGCTGTTGCAAATAAATTTTGCAGTTGTGTCCATCACCTTATTCGTATATTCCAGCAATCCGGTCTTATCCACATAGATCTCTGAATTGAGTGCAACCTGAAACGCACCATTTCCGGGATTTACAAACTGCCCCACCTTCACCGCCCCTTTCTATGCTAAACAAAATAAAAGTTAAGATATCTTGATTTTAACATTAATGTCTTGTGCTAGAACTCCAACTAATAATGCCTCCCTAGAAGCAATCAACAATTTAATTAAGATAGAAATACTTAATGATTTTCACATCACAAGCAATAAAAACATTAAACGTGATACAACAAAACATATCAGATTCTTTGAAAAAATATCTATCTTTTGTCGACTATTACAGTTTCAAAAAATCCCACTCTAACTGTTGACATAGAACCTGAAAATAAAACAGAAAAAACTACACTTAACATTTTTTTATTGCTACGCGTAATTTCCCTGTTTACTCGATGGTTCTCTCATTTCAGAAATTCAAACATGATAAAGTTAGAGAAAAGTATGGAAAAAGAAGAATCTGATTGAACAACTGGTTATAAAGTGAACAATCTACTCCCTTAGCACTTTCCTCTATTTCCTGTGCATCCGTGTTTCTCTTCCCCACACTTATGCTCTCCGCAGGAATGTGCATGTTCATGATGGGTGCAGTGCACATCCGGATTGTAGCTTAAATCCCCTGCTAAATAATGTTTCACTGCCTCGTCTGCATCTCCGCTCACGCCACCATACAGCTGAATGCCTGCACTGGCAAGTGCATTTTGTGCTCCGCCTCCAATTCCACCGCAGATCAGCACTTCAACACCTGCATTCGTCAAAAATGAAGCTAAGGCTCCATGTCCCTGACCATTCGTATCGATGATCTGCGTCTCTTTGATTTCCCCATTCTCAACCTCATACAGCTTAAACTGGCTTGTGTGTCCAAAATGCTGAAAGATTTCTCCATTTTCGTAAGTTACTCCAATTCTCATTTTTCCTTCTCCTTCTTTTTCTATTAATATTTCTGTTTCTTCCACCACTATTTTAAACTACAAATCTGAATTGCGAAACCGTTTTTATCTGCGATGGTCGCACTTTTGGCACTGCACCATCTCATTTTCCCCATCTTCTTTATAAAATATATCCGACCATTGACAACTGCTCTGTAAAATCGGGACGATGGAATTTCCTTTTTGCGTCAGCGAATATTCCACGCGATGGGGAATCTCATCATAAGACTTTCTATCAACGATTTTATCTTCCATTAGCAAATTTGTAAGTGGCTATTAAATTTCCTAGTATTAGTTTTTCAGCATGATTTTCCTGGTATTGTGCCACAAAAATAGGGTTCACGCATAAATCCCAAATTTATACATGAACCCAAAACCAACTTATCCGTCCAATTAAAAATCTTTATTTTTGAATAAATTATTTCTGAATAAGTTATCCCTGAATAAATCTGCTCAAGAATTCCTGAGTCTTTGCCTTCTGCGGGTTACCGAAGATCTCTTCTGGCTTGCCCTGCTCCTCGATGACTCCGTCTGCCATGAAAACAACGTGGCTCGAGACATCGCGGGCAAATGCCATCTCATGCGTCACAATAATCATCGTGATACCCTCTTTTGCGAGTGTGCGCATAACGGCAAGCACTTCCCCGACCATCTGCGGGTCAAGTGCGGAAGTCGGCTCGTCGAACAGCAGAACCTCCGGCTCCATCGCAAGCGCACGGGCGATTGCGACACGCTGTTTCTGACCACCGGAAATCTGGCGTGGCTTTGCGTTGATGTACGGTGCCATGCCGACTTTCTCGAGGTACTTCATCGCGTTCTTCTTTGCCTCTTCCTTGTTCTTCTTCAGAACTTTCGTCTGACCGACGATACAGTTTTCAAGGACTGTCATGTTGTTAAACAGGTTAAAGCTCTGGAACACCATGCCGACCTTGGAACGGTATGCCGGAACGTTGACGCCCGGGCTTGTGATGTCGTTGCCGTGGTAGAGGATCTCACCGGTTGTCGGAGTCTCAAGCATGTTGACACAGCGCAGAAGCGTGGATTTTCCGGAACCAGAAGCACCGATGATACAGGTCACATCGCCGGTATTTACCGTGAAATCGATGTCACGCAAAACGACGTGCTTTCCGAAGGATTTGCTCAGGTGGCTGATCTCCAATACATGTTCTGATGCCATTTACTCTTCCTCCTTCTTCTTTGTCTTGTCGCCGTAGCTGTACATTCCGCTCGTGTGTGCCAGCGTATCTGTCGTCGCTAAGTCATAGTTGTCTGCACCATCCATACGGTTCTCCACCCAACGCAGGAGACGGGAACATGCAAATGTCATGATGAAATACATGATCATCGTGATCGTGTAAGTCTCAAAGTTCATGTAAAGTGCACCCGCTGCCGCCTTCGTCTTGTAGAGAAGCTCTGCGACACCAATTACGGAGAGCACACAGCTATCCTTAATGTTAATGATCAGGTTGTTGCCGATCTGGGGCATGATGTTGCGCAGTGCCTGTGGCAGAATGACGTAGATCATCGTCTGAACGTGCGTCATACCGATCGCCTTTGCGCCCTCTGTCTGTCCCGGATCGACGGAGAGAATACCGCCACGAACCGTCTCAGCCATGTATGCACCCGTATTGATCGAGAGGATGAAATACGCTGCCTGTGTCATCGTCGGATTGATTCCCATGAGCGGGAAGAGTCCAAAGTAGATGAACATCGCCTGCGCCATCATCGGCGTACCGCGGAAGAACTCCACATATACATTTAAAATAAATTTGAATACGCGCAGAACAATCTTCTTTGCGAGGGAATCTTTCTCCTCCATCGGGATCGTCTGCACCAGTCCTACCGCAAATCCGATCAAACATCCCACGATCGTGCCCACGATTGCAATCTTCAGGCTGACGCCTGCACCCTGCAACATAGACATTCCATATCGCTGAAATACGACCATCACACGGCCTAAAAAGTCTGTTGGCATAGTAATTTTCGCTCCTTACTTTCCTGCTTTCTTTCTTCTGCAACTTTACCAAACTTGTTTTATTGAAATCATTTTACTGAAACTGTTTTACCGAACTCTTCTTCTGAAATAAACCAGTCACTCAAAGGCGACACAAGGCGAAGAAGTCCGCACAGGACTTTCTTCGCCGTCAGAGCCGTCAAAACATCTACCTTCGTTCCAAAATTCCAAAATTTAAAAGTTTCAAAAATTTAAACTTCAAAATTCCTTAGTTTGCCAGAGGCTGAACGGAAATTGCCTCGTCCATCATCTTTGCGTAATCATCCTTATCCATTGTAGCCAGAACGCCGTTGATGGCATCCTTTAACTCGGTGTTGCCCTTCTTTAAGGAGATGCCGATGTTGATGTCCTCATCGCTTACCTGGAAATCGTCATCCCCGCCACCAAACTCAAGCATCTTGAAGTCCGGATAAGCAACCAGAGCACCCTTACCGGTCGGCTGATCGGTAACTACGATGTCACACTTGTCTGCCTCGAGGGACATCAGCATATCCGGTGCGCTTGCGGTAGCGGACAGAATGTTTGCGTCCTGAATCTGCGGGAGACATACGGTGTACCAGATCGTGCTCTGCTGGGAGGTGCAGGTTGCGCCAGCCAGATCAGCAACGCTCGTTGCATTCTCATACTTTCCGCCAGCCTTTACCAGTGTAACGATGCTTGCATAGTAATACGGATCAGTGAAGTCTACTGCTTCCTGACGCTCCTTCGTGATCGACTGTCCTGCAATGACGCAGTCTACCTGACCAGTCTGAACAGCCGGAATCAGAGAATCCCAGTCAAGACGAACGATCTGTAAATCATATCCAAGCTCGTCTGCGATCTTCTTTGCCATCATGACATCGTATCCATAAGCGTACTCGTTGCTGTCTGCGATCGGAACAGCTCCGTTGGAATCGTCCGGCTGAGTCCAGTTGTACGGTGCATATGCGCACTCCATTGCTACCTTCAAGACTTTCTTGTCTGCGGAATCTGCCTTGGCATCCTTTGCATCTGCGCTCTTCTCTGTCTCTGCGGACTCACTGCTCTCTGCATTTGCATCTGCACTCTCTGCCTTTGTCTCAGCTGTCGTAGCAGAAGTCGCACTTCCACCACAGGCACTCAAAGATGCCATTGCCACGACTGCAACTGCGGTTGTAGTCAGAACTTTTAAATTCTTTTTCATAATTGTATCCTCCTCAACGTTCTGTTACTCTCCGGACTTAAAATGAGAGCAAGAAAATCCCCTTCCCCGGGGACCCCCTTGCCCTCATCCTTAATCCGTTTTTGACTGTACCTATCATACAACCCTAAAAAACGTTTGTCAATTCCTTTTTATATCAATCTAGTAGGTAATTTTTACCGTTTTGTTCCTGTATCATACGGCATTTCCGTTTAGAAAATGCCTATCCATGCACAGGAACACCTTTTTTCTTTAAGAAAGCGGTGGAACGATCGGCACATCCGAAGAAATCGGTGCAGATCCCGGAGCCTGCTGTTCTGCCTGTGGCTCCTTCGGAGCAGAAGTCGTCTCAGCCTTGGTTTCTGCTTTCGTCTCGGCTTTTGTCTCCGCCTTCGTTTCTGCCTTTGTCTCAGCTTTTGTTTCCGCTTTTGTTTCCGCTTTCGTCTCCGCCTTTGTCGTCTCCTTCTGCTTTGCCTTCGTCTCTTCCTTGGCTGCTTTTGCCTTTGTGGTTTCCTTTATGTTCTCCTTCGTTGCCTCAGTCGACTTCGCTGTGGTTTCCTTCTTCGTCCCCGAACGCTCCTGAGTCGTATTCGTGTTCGTCGTATTCGTTGAGCTCGTGGAATTTGAAGAATTTGTCACACTGCCTCCGGCACTCTGACTCTCATTGAGCGCAGATCCGGTTTCACCTGCGGTATTGCGGTGAATCTCCGCGGAATGTCCCTGATAAACCTTAGAGTGATCCTCGGTTCTTGAGACTTCCTGACCGTTCTGGTACACAACCTTGTAGGTAACCCAACGACTTCCGCTCGTTCCGGCTTTCACGGTCTTCTCGGTTCCCGGTTTCAGGGAAACATCCTCGACATAAACCGGGTCCGGCTGGTCAAGCTCTTCCGTCTTCTCAGACACAAGATCCCAGGTCTCTCCCTCCGGCAGGACACGGATTCCGTAGAGAGAAACCGTCGCCTTGCGGTTTGAATAACTTGCAAGAATACCGACCGGATACTCGGATGTATTTACAAAACGGAAGTCCGGATAATCCCAGCTGATTGCCGCATCCTGTCCCGGAGTCACATAGTTCGGCTCAAAGGTATGGGAACGTCGATAAGTGACTTCCATTCCTGCCTGAAACACGACACGGTAGAGTGTGCTCGACATCTGGCAGACGCCTCCGCCGACTTCCTGAACAACCTCTCCGCTGTTGTAGGCAGCTGCCTCCTGATAGCCCTTTTCCGGTGTGCGCTGTCCGACAATGGCATTGAACGAGAACTCCTCTCCCGGCTGGACAATCGTGCCGTTGAGTGCTTCTGCTGCCAGACGAACGTTCGTGTTTCTCTTCTCATTCTCCGTCGTCTCCGTCGTGAATGTTGCAAGCGTCGTATACTTCTGGCGCGCCTCGTCAATCGTGAGCTTCTGAACATTGTCACCAAACTCTGCCTGAACAACTGCATCAAACTGACCGTTCTTCACTGCGCTCATGATGTCGGAAACCATCTTTTCCTCATTGAGTTTCAATCCCGAACATCCATCGCTGAAGAGAAACTGTCCATTCGCTGAATCGTAACGGTCAATCACGGCATTTTTTGCCTGCTTATCCCACTTTTCTGCATAGGTTGCAACCTGATCTGCGACAAGCTCCTGAAGTTTTGTCTCATCGAGTTCACGCTCACCGGTTGCTCCGTCCTGATAAATATCGGTCAGGCACTCGCTGATCCACTCTCTTGTGAGATCCGGAACTGCCTCGGTCTCCTCGCTCTCCTCATCCTGCTTAACCTGGATCGCCCACGGATAGCTCTTTACGATCTCCGCGAGTGCCTCCTCCTTCGTCAGTCCGTTTAACGCGATTCCATTGACCGTCAGCGCGGTGCAGGTCTTTGCCTCTGCATTCTCTGCACCGCTCTCCGCCGTCGTCACTGCCTTCGGTGAAGAAGCACCGCTTCTTCCCTTGACAACTGCTCCGACAATCAGAACTGCCATCACAACAACAGCTCCACCTGCCAGAACAACTGCGGATGAACTACGTCTCTTTTTCTTCTTTGTGCGCACCTTCGGTCCCTGATAAGACGACCGAAATTTGCCTTCACGCTCAGGTTCTCTCTTCATAACTGTTTCTCTCCTCAAAAAATCTCTATACAAACAAACTCATAACACTAAACTTAGAAAATAAATTTCTAGTGGTAACACAGCACCGCAGTTCCGGCGGAAATATTTTCATAAATCGTCTTTGCAACTGCCGGCGGAAGGTTGATGCATCCGTGAGATCCGTTTGTCTTGTAGATCGTTCCTCCAAAACTTGATCTCCAGTAAGCATCGTGCAGACCAATTCCTCCATTGAATGGCATCCAATAAGAAACCGGTGTCGAATAGTTCTCGCCCTTGAGCGTTGCATTTCTCTGCTTGTAGGTCAGCGGATAAGCTCCGGCCGGCGTGCTCCATCCCTTCGACTCATTTCCGGACACGAAATCCGACTGGACAACAAGGCTTCCGCCCTTGTAGAAGTAGAGGTGCTGGGCAGTCAGGTTGATCTCCACATAAGTACTTCCGTAATCGTTTCCATCATGGGAAGCCGCTTTCTGCGAATACTGAGGCTCGCGCTCCTGCTTCTCTCCCGCCTCAATCAGTCCTCTCAAGGTCGAGGCCTCCGCGTCCTGATTGATCTTCCATCCATACGGTCCCTTGATTGTCACGGTCTTACCCGTCGTGGTCTTGAGCGTCTTTGGCTGATAAGCGGTATTTCTCTCCTTTGCCATCTGCGCCACATACTCGACAATCTTTGAGGAACTCAGAACCGGATTGCCCTCACCATCATCTGACAGCCAGGTGTTGATTGTATCGCCGTCAAGCGTCTGACGCGCACTTCCAAACTTGTAGGTGATCTTCGCGCCCACATATTTGTTCCACATTGCAACCTTGTTCTGTAAATCTTCATTGTCAGACGTGATTGCCGGTTTCAGATAAACATCTGCATCCTCGAGCGAAACCTCATCGTTCAGCCCGATAATTGCCTCAGAAATCACAGAGAGAGCCGACTGCTCATCAAGCGTATTTCCCTGCACTTCCTCGACAACCTGATACCCTGTTCCGCTGATATAATCTGATCGGTGCGCATCAACCGGCGCAGTAACCTGTTCCGGATCCATACATGACAGACTGTGGAAAACCTCGTCCATCTTCGTCTCATCAAATGCGACGATCGTATCCATTGTAAAAATGCGGTCTGTTCGCAGATATTTTCCCCAGACATAAGGATTCTGATCCTCAATCAGTTTCTCAAGGGTTCCGTCGTAAACCGGGTGAAGGTCAATCTGCGGTCCGCTCAGCTGTTCCGTCTGATCTCCACGCTCGCGAATCGTGATCGTGTACTGGTTGATTCCCGCCTCAATCTGCTCCTTCACCTGATCCGGAGTCAGACCGGAGGCATCGATGCCGTTAATCCGTGTGTTCGGGAAGTAGACGGTCTTATACTTCTGGGCAAGTCCAACATAGACACCGCCTGCGACAACAAGAGCAATTCCTGCAACAATCCCGAGTCCCTTCAAAATAGCCTTTCCGGAAATCGAGGAGGTCTTCTCCTCATCAGCCACCGCAGTCTCCTGACGCATTGCCTCCGCTTCACGGCGAAGTGCTTCCTCTCGCGCTGACCGGCTTCGCGACATTCCCCTGCGGGGCATCTCCACCGCAACAGCTCCCCCCGCCGAGGCTTCAAATGTATTCACCTGGGTCGGCTCACTCTGTCGTGTACGACTTCTTCTCACGCTCTGGCGTGCCTGTCCATCCGCACTCGAATTATCTGTGCCTGAATTGCTGTTTTCCAAACGGTTGCGAGTTTCCTCATTCTGACTTCCTCTTCTGCGACTTCGAGCCCGCATCTGCCTGCGCTCTCCTGCAGCCTCTGAGATGTCTTCCTCCTCCGACCATTCCGGATTCAGGATCTGAGCCGTCATCTTTGCTGATTCCGAACCAGATGATTCCGGCTCTGCATGTTTCCCTCTCTTTGTCTGACGTCTCGTCCGTTCTTCGCGCTCTATCTTCTCCGTATGCTTCTCTGTATGTCCCTGTTCTGGCTTTACGCTTCCCCGTCTCCGACTTCTTCCGCGAATACTGATCTCCTCCGCTGTGCCTGCATTCTGGTCTGTCATATCTCTTCTTCCTTTTTATCTATCCTTCGTTTCTGCATTCTCATCTCATACTGCGCAAAACTCATATTGCACAAAACGCTCCAAAAAGCGGAACTGCCACAGGTCGATTCCCCCATAGCAATCCCGCTCTGTCTCGTTTCTAAAATCCGGCGACAAAGAATATGCCCTGACCCGGTCTCTACTGATAACAGATAACCGGAATTCCTTTATACACCAGATCATAGAGAAGTTTTGCCTTCTCCGGCGGAAGGTTCACACAACCGTGACTTCCACTGTTCTGATAAATCGTACCGCCAAACTTGCTTCTCCATGTCGCATCATGGAATCCGATTCCGCCGTTAAATGGCATCCAGTAGGAAACCGGACTCTCATATTCATACGTTCCGTCTGCCTTCTTTGCCCCACGCAGAACCCGGTCTCTCTCCTTGTAAGTCAGGCTGTAAAGACCTGCCGGAGTCGTATAATTCTTTGAGACATTTCCGGTTACGCACGGTGCATCCCAGACAACGCTTCCATCTTTCGTCATGTAAACATGCTGTCCGGTCAAATCCACCTCGACGTAAGTCGTACCCCACTCCTGTGCGGAATGGTCGACTGCGGTCTGTGCATACTGTGGCTCTCTCGACTGCGTCTGTCCCGTGCGAATCATACCGATCAATGCATCAGTCTCCGCATTCTGGTCAATCTTCCATCCGTAAGGACCGCTCACGCTCACATCGCGCCCCGTCGCCGTGTGGAAGGTGCGCGTTGTTCCCGCAGTATTGTACTTTCCTGCAAGCGTCTGTACCCATCCTGCGACCTGATCGCGATTCATCTGAATCTGACCATCAGCCGTTCCCGTAATCCAGGAACAGATTGTCGCAGAGTCGAGTACCTCGCTCTGATCTCCAATCACGTAGGTGATGCTCATCTCACGAACCTGATTGAGAGTATCGCAGAGATTTTTGAGTCTCTCATCATCTTTTGTGACTGTGACTGCATAATAACACCCGGACGCTTCCAGGTCAACCTCTGAATTTCCAGAAGTGACTGCATTTTTCACTGCCTCAAGAACCTTATCCGGGTAAAGGTTGTTTCCATTTACCTCGGGAACGATCTCAAACGGCTGTCCCTCCTGATAAGAGGAAATATAAGCGTCCGCCGTCGTCACAATCCCGCTTCCGCTCAGACAATTCAGTGCATTCACCTTGTCAGTCAGTGCCTGCTCATCAAATGTATTTGCCATCTCGGTTCGATTGGAATTGTCCACATCCGGTCCAAATGCGCGTCCGGATGCATTCTGCTGATCGAGGATCGTCTGAAGAAATCCGTCCGGAAGTCCCACCGCAAATCCGATGTCAGCTCCGTTTATCGTCTCTTCCTTTCCGCCTCTCTCTTTTATCTTCAACTGATATTTGCTGGAGTAGAAACTGCTGATATGCTCTCCTGCCTGTTCCACCGTCATACCGCCGATTCCAAGCCCGTTGACCGAAGTGCCTGAAACAAATGCCGAATCGTCCGCCATCGCCGTCATCGACACCGCCAGCCCAAACGCCGTTGTCAAAATGATCCGGCAAAGATTCGTCTTCCATCTTCGTTTTATCAAATCCAAAACCTGCTTTCTGACCGTGCCTTAATTTGGAGCCTTTGAGTCTTGAGAAGTCTTTTGGGATCTCCGCCAATTTTCTCCTGCACAGTTATCCTTATTATAAAGTCCTCCAACTTTCCCGTCAAGTGAAGAGCATCGACAGAAATCTTACAAATTTAATAAGATATTATAATGTTATATCTTAATCATTTGCAAAATACTTTACCGTTTACGCCTTGCGCAAACAGTAACAGATTTTGCCGATGCTTCGCATTCCAAATCGGCAAAATCTGCTACCACCACTGCATCATACGGCATTTTCAGTTCAGAAAATGCCTACCCGTGTACACTAACCAAAATACTTCTGTACTGCCTGCACTCCATTCGCAAACAAGCCCTCACAGTCCTCTGCCGTCAAATCAAAATCGGTCGCATGGATCGTTTTCTCCCGCGAACCGCTTCCCGTCGTCGTGGAAATCCAGATAATCTGTCTCTGATCCTCCTCCGGGCGCATGCTGTTGTCGATTGCTTCCATACAGGTCGAGACGAGTGCTCTCAGATAATCGGGCAGGTTGCGTTTTACCAGCCAGTAGTCTGCTCCCGCCTCCTCATTCCAGTCAAGAAACTGAAATCCGAAAGTCGGACAGTTCGGATCTTCCTCCGCCTCCATTGCCCAGATCGGAAAATTGCTGAGCAATCCTCCGTCCACAAGCAGATGCTCCCGTCCCCTTGCATCCCGCAGAGAGACCGGCTCAAAAAAAACCGGGATGCTCGAACTTGCAAGCACCGCTCTCGCGACAGGAAAGGTCTCCGGATTCAAACCCAAGAGACTCAAATCATCGGGAAAAATCAAAAGTCGACGCATCGACAGATCGCTGACCGGAATGATCAGCCTTCTGCCTCTTCGGTGAAGATCCCCAAATGTCCGAATTCCCCGTTCGGAAAGTACCTGCTCCATCCATTTTTCGAGGTACCGATTGTTGTACACGCCGAGAGAAAAGAGAAGGGACAGCAGTTTTCCCACTGTCCCGAAGTTATCCACCATATCCCGCCCACGAAACTTTCGGTAATTCAGTGTCTCCATCTCTCTTTTCAGTTCTCGGCACTCATAACCGGACGCAATCAGCGCAGCGACCACAGCCCCCGCGGAAGAACCCGCGACAGACTCAAAACGGTAGCCTTCCTGTTCCATCTCACAGGCAGCTCCGACATGAGCGATTCCGCGCACGCCTCCGCCCTCAAAAACTCCTTTACAGCATTTCATGCATACCCCTCCATATCAACGTAACTGTTCCCATGAAAGAATATGCATGAATCCAGTGAAAAGAGCCTGATTTTCGTTACAATTCATGCGTTGGTCCTGCACAAACGATAACGGATTTTACTTTTCTTCCTCGTCGTCCTTCTTCTCAGACTTCTCGGCATTTGCCTCGCGGATTGCGGTAGCTGCCGCATCTGCTGCTGCCTTTGCAAGGACTGCCGGATCATTTGCCGGAACAGCATTCATAACCGGAATCGGACGGGTGATCTGGAGCGGAAGGTTTACTCCCAGCATATTTAAGATAACACCCTTTGCATCCTTATCAAGAACCTTCGGAAGCTGTTCTGCCTTCACAATAACCGGGCGGAAACTGTCATCCTGACAGAATTTGCGGAACTCTAAGACATCGGTAAATACCGGCTGGTATTTCTCGCCGTCCTTGAGCTTAATCATCGGAGTTGCATTTGTATCCTTCTGAATTGCAAAGATCAGACTGCTCTTGCGGAAGTCTGCGAGCATCTCCTCCTGAAGCTCTTTGAGGCGCTCCTTCGTATCCTCCTCTGCCGGTCTGCGAAGCTCCTGTGCAAAATAAACAGCAGTCAGATGAAGCTGTGGGTTCTCCACCCATACAGAGCCATCCGGCGCTTCCTTCTGATCTCTTTTCTTCACGATCTCCTGAATCTGCATCGTCGTCTCTTCTCCGTTAAAGCTCAGATGAAGAGCATTGACACCCATTGTATACAGAGTGGTAAAGAACAGAAGCATCTGCTTAGATGCCAGTTTCAGCACCGTTGTCGGAATCTTCTTCTGTGCCAGCTCCTCGGTCTTTGCCTTTGCGCTCTGCTCGTCAAAATAAATCATAACCTCATCATCAAAGGTTTCCGGATCACACTCTACATAAGGAGCTCTGGTACAAGCAGACATCAAAATAAAGAATTCCCCCTCTTCTTTTGTCAGTCTGATCAGAAGCTCTTTTTTTCCTTCTGTAATCTCCACGTTCTTCTCGTCACTCATAGCTAATCTCCCTGTCTCCATATTTTATCACATCCACAACATCTCTATCCGTTCACAATCTCTACTCTGATGTGTTTGGTATGTTTCTTTATGGACGCATGGCTTCATTATACAAGGTTTCGTTTGCTTTGTAAATCCTTTCTGTCCGGCGCCCTGATTCCATTTTTTTCAAAAAGTTACCGTTCAGAAAATCTGTCTCTGCGTGCGGAAACCTCAAAAATCCTCCAAAATTCCAAGACTCTGCGCCAGATCTTTCAATTCCTGGTTTCTGTGATTCATCGTGCCAAACCGCTCAACGGTACAGAATACTCTCTGGCAGGTCTTCAAGCATTCCACTGCCTGTGCAAATTCTGAATCTCCGATCGGTTCAAATGCCGGAGAGAAAATGAGATTTGCCGACAGTGCCCGCGCAATCGGATATTCCACATCATTTTCTGCAATCACGCCTGCAAAAAACGGTAAATTCTGTCTCTGCAAACGGCGATACAGCGAAATTGCCGATCCCCCTCCACCGATTACAAAAATCTCCGGTGTCCCGTCTCCTTCTGGCCGCTCAAGCTCCACGGTTCCCGTCTGCGCGCAGAACGTTCCCCGCTGAATCTGATACAACTGCGTGATATTCTGATCGGTGAAAATCTCCTCGGGCGTCCCACACCGCTCAATCCGCTCCTGCCCCACACAGACAATATAGTCCGAGATTCGCTCTGCAAGATCCAGTTCATGAAGAGACATCAGCACTGCAATCCCGCGACTTTTCACGAGTTCTTTTAAGAGTGCGAGAAGTTCGAGTTTGTGGCTGACATCAAGGTAGGACGTCGGCTCGTCAAGCACGAGAATTTCCGGCTCCTGCGCAATCGCCCGTGCAAGAAGAACGCGCTGACGCTGTCCGTCGCTGATTCTGGCAAATTCCCGGTCTGCGAGATCTTTTGCGTGGACAAGCTCCATCGCCTCCAGCACTTTTTGTCGGTCTGCCTGCGTCAAAATTCCAAATCTTCCGGTATACGGATAGCGCCCTGCCTCAACGACATCCCGACATGTCATCTGCTCTGGGCGAACTTTCTGCGTCATCATCACCGCCATCTTTTTTGCCGTCTCCGACGCGGACATTATGCTCATCTTTCTTCCGTCGAGATAAACAACGCCACCAAGCAGAGGAAGCTGACCGATCACGCTCTTTAAGATCGTCGACTTGCCGGTCCCGTTTGGACCGATCAGTGTCACGATCTGCCCTGTTCGAACCTGAAGCGCAATCTCCGAGATTAACGGGCGCGAACCGTATCCGACCGCCATCTGTTCGGTTTGAATTTTATTTTCTGGACTCTTCGATGATTTTTCCATGCGTAACTGCCTTTCTGCTCTCTTTTAAATCTTGCCCTATCTTTCTCTTACGTTGTATTTTTTCTTTTCACGCTCCACCTTTTCTCTTTACACTCTGCTTTTTCTTCGCTTCGCCTTTTTCACCTTGTGCTCTGCTTTTTTCGCTTCGCTCCATCGGCACAACCTCAATCTACTATTTTCCCAACCAAACCATATTAATTGTGGGTTCGCTTCACCATCATCCAGATCACAACCGGCGCACCAAAGACTGCTGTCACAGTACTGATTGAGAGTTCGGTCGGCGCAAAGATCGTCCGCGCAATCAAATCACAGAGTAAACAGAATCCTGCTCCACCAAAGAAACATCCCGGAATCACAAACAGCGGTTTCGACGTTCCGAAAATCCGGCGCACAAGCTGGGGAACTGCAATCCCGACAAAGGAAATCGGTCCTGCAAATGCTGTAACACAGGCAGAGAGAATACTTGAGAGCAAAATCAACTCCACACGAAATCTCCGAATGTTAACACCCATACTTCTCGCATATTCCTCTCCGAGCTGACATGCCCCAATCGGCTTTGCAAGCAACATTGCCATCGCCATACCAAGCACCGTCACAACAGTGATTACCCTGACATTTTCCCACGAGATTCCCGAAAAGCTTCCCATCGACCAGTTGTGAAGATTTACAATCTTTGCATCATCCGCAAACGTCACGACAAAATCTGTGATTGCAGAGCAGATGTATCCAATCATAACTCCACAGACTACAAGCATCGCCATCGAACGCACGCGTCCAGAACATACGAGAACAAATCCCATTGAGATCAGTGATCCAATAAATGCAGAGAGGATCAGAGCCGTCGATCCCAGTGCTATTCCTCTTCCAAGAAAGATAATCATTACAAGGGCGACAACCATCTTCGCCCCGGAAGAAATTCCAAGAACAAACGGTCCGGCAATCGGGTTTGCAAAAAAGGTCTGAAGCAAAAATCCAGATACTGAAAGAATTCCGCCGAGAAGCATTGCCGAAAGAAGACGCGGGAGACGAATATCCCAAACAATATGGCAGGCGACCTCATTTTCCTCATTTCCAAGCAAAATTCCGAGAATCTCCGATAGTGAAAGAGGAACACTCCCGGCATTGATATTCCAGAAGACAAGCAAAATCAGAAGCACCAACAGACTGATATACGAAATCTGCACCCGAAGTTTCTGCTTGTCCTCTGATGAATAACTCGCTTGTATATGTTTCATCTCGTTATCTCCTCTGTCACTTTTTATTTAATCTCTATAAAAAAGGGCGACGTTACACACGCTCATCGATTCACATTTTCACTCCACGTTCACTTTGTCCTCGCCTACATTCTTACTTCAACGGATGCAGATACGTCATCTTCGCCGGATCTGGTTCTTCCTCCGTAAACAGCCGGTGCATATCGAGAATCATATCTCCAAGTCCCATACTCTCCTGAAACATATTTTTTCCGGTGCACCACACATGCCCCTCTTTCACCGCCTTAAATCCAGAAAGCAGACTACTCTTTGCGAGAAGCTCCGAGAGACTTTCAAGTTCCCCATCAATCGTGCTGTTGTAAATTAGATAGTCCGCATCTTTTGCCTCTGCATAAAATGCCTCCATCTGCATATTCATCGTGGAAAGTGCATTTCCATTGTCCTCGATATTCTGAGGAAGCGGAATTCCACCTGCCATCCGGATCATCTCTGAGATATAATCTCCAGGTTTTCTGACATTTGCATAGCCGTTTGAGCTGATGTAGAAAAACGTCGCCGTTTTCCCCGAAGCCTGCTCCGCGACAACCTGCTCCACCTCTTTGGCTTTTTCCTCAAAACACGCTTCTGCTTCCTCCTCTTTTCCGAGAAGAACACCGTAAAGTTTGATCCACTCCATGCGTCCGAGAGGGCTCTTCTCATAGCTTGATCGCTCCACAAGTACCGGAATGCCGAGCTTTTGAAGCTGTTCCTTCACCTCAGGGGAATGGGTAATCATCGTAGACTCAATCGCCAAATCACAGGATTTTGAGAGAATCAGCTCATAATCAGGCGCACTGTACTTTCCCGCATAAGTCATCGCCCCCGACTCCATCGCCTGCTTTGCCTCCTCAATATACCATCCACTCTCCTGTGTTCCAGAAAGCGTCACCTGATCAATCGCATCCAGACTGCGAAAAAGATCCATCGCGGACGTCGCCGACAGATAAATATTCGAGAGCGGACGGCAGATCACGGTCACCCTCTCCGGTACATTCTGCGGGATTTCTGCCTGTTCCGGCACAACAAGATAGGTATCTGCATCCCCGATCACAATTTTTTCATACCCGCCCTCATATTTCTCCACTGAAAACTGAGTCGCATAGCGCAGATTCATCGTCTCCTGAAGCGTCATCGTCTCCCAGTCCTGAGAAACTCCTGTGCTTCCTTCCTGTGATCTTGCTCCCTGCTCCGCCGATTTTGACCCTGCATCTTCATTCTTTGCACATCCGGTCAGAGCAATTCCCGTTCCAATCGTCAGCGTCAGCACAATTAGAAAAATCGATAACCTTCTCTGCATGAAACTTTCCTTTTCCCTGCAATTTCCTATTCGTTTTTCCATACGCTTTTCCATACGTCTTTTCATTCGCTTTTTTATATGATTGTCCATACAATTTCTCATTCCCGATTGTCCTGATTAATTCTCCTGTCGCAGGGAGGCAGAATCAAAAGTCAGGGTATAGGAAATCTCATGAGGCTGGCTCATCGCAACCGTGTCGGCGAGCACTGCCAGCTTGCGATCAAACTCAGCAATCGGAATTTCAAATATGGAACTGTCTCCCTCTCCGACCTGACCGATTCGATCATATTTCACATCATTTACCTTCATATAATCGTAATTCGGACTGCTCCAAATCACCTCTGCAGTTGCAACTCCATCTTTTACCGTCAGATGAGTCGGGGACTCAACCGAAACCTTTCCTGATCCGCCCTGCATGCTCACCTCAACCGTGTAAGTTCCATCTGCAAGCCCAAGGCTCTCCACCGTCACAACCGTTCCATCCGCATATGCCTCAGACGGAAGGGAATCTGCGCGGAAAACAATCTCTCTGTCGTACCATTTCTCTTTTTTCTTGCTGAATGCACTGCAATCAATTCCCGCATCAAGCGCCTCAACCGGCACGGTAAATGTGCAGGAACCATCCTCGGCAGTCTCTGCCGGAATCATCTCGCTCTCCTCAGCCTTTACCGCCTCCTCGGCTTTTCCAAGATAAAGTTTTCCGTAACCGCTTCCGCTCATCGTCATAACTGCCTGCATCGCTCCATCTTTGACTGTGAGTTCACATTTCGTCACCTTAAACATGCTCGAACTCGAATCAACGGTCACCTCATAAGTGCCTTCCTTGAGCTGATCTGCGGATACCGGCTCCATGCCATCCTCGACAACTTCCTTTGCCTCCACAGTTTCATCCCCGGATGCTACACCCGCATCCGCAGCTTCTGCGTTCTCACTCTGCGCCGTTGCCTCTGTCGTCTCCTCTAAACTGCTATCACTCTCCGCATTCGCTGTCCCGCTCGTCTGCTCCATCTTGTTTGCCGTATCATTTTTTGCACATCCGGTTGCAAGCACGGTTGCTGTCGCACACATCAAAATTGCCTTTGCCATCCATCTCTTTCTCATAATATTCTCCTCATTTTTCTTTTCTCAATTTTTATATTTTCCTTAAAATTTCTCTTACTCTCGCAAACACTGCCATATCCGATTCTTCTTGCCGATGTCTTGTAATTGGAAATGTGAGAGAAGCGATCCATTCAAGAAGAATTCAACAGGAATCCATGAAGAAAAAAGACCGATAACCAGTTTTTTCCCGGTCCCGGTCTTTCTTCGACTGACTTTTTTCTAATCTAATTTTTTCCGATCACATTTTTTGTAATCTCTTGTGCCATCTTGCGACACCCGCTTTTTATTTTGCCAGATTGTCAACGGCTGCCTGTGCATGCTGTACGAACAACTGCTGGATCGGCTCAAGCTCACCGAGACCTCTTACCAAACAAGTTACCTCATAACCGGCATCCTCGAAGGTCTTCTTCCAGGAACCATCCTCATCGCCTGCCATATCGTTGTTTGCATGATCACCTGCAACGATCATCAGAGGCTCAAGAACAACTTTCTTGTACTCGCCTGCCTGAACCTTTGCAAGAACATCCTCAAGGCTCGGAGTTGCCTCCACAGTACCAACAAAATAGTTCTCATATCCAGACTCCGTCAGCAGATCCTGCATCTTTGCGTAAATCTGGTTGGAATCAGCCTCGGTTCCGTGACCCATGAAGCAGATAGCGGTCTCGCCGTCATCGTACTCAGCAGTTGCCTCGGTGATCGCCGTCATAACAGCCTTAAAGTCCTCATCGCTCGTCAGAAGCGGTTCGCCGATGGATACTTTCTCAAATGCGTCAGAACGCTCTGCAACCTCATTGACAAGATCAGTGTACTCCAGACCATTCATCAAATGGGTCGGCTGAATCACAAGTCTCTTTACGCCATTCTTCTCTGCACGGTCAAGTGCCTCGGTCACATTGTCGATAATCTCGTTGTCACGGGATTTTACATGGTCAATGATGATCTGGCTCGTAAATGCACGGCGAACGGAATAATCCGGAGATGCCTTCTCGATCGCATCCTCGATTGCACCAACGGTCATGCGACGGTTGTCATTGTAGCTCGTTCCGAAGCTGACTACCATCAGTTCATCCTCGCCGATCTCATCCTGATTTCTCGGATTATCCTTGGAAGCATCACCGGTATTGTAGTTCTCTTCCTCTTCTTCCTCGGTCTCTGCGGTCTCTGCCTCAGTCGTCTCCTCTGCAGTGGTCTCCTCCGCACTCGTCTGCGCCTCGGTCGTCTCTGCCGTAGTCTCCTTAGATGAGCTTGAGCATCCTGCTACCACTGCCACCGTCGTTGCTACTGCAAATAAAGCTGCCATTTTTTTCAGTTTCATTCTTTTCTTCCTCCCTTTTTTCTGCAAGTCCTGAGCCTTTTGAATATTTAACGATTCTTGTCCTCGTTCTCTCAGGCTCTGCTCTCTATCCAACTAACTTGAAATAGACAGGAAAAAGTTTCCCACAAAAAATGATTCTGAACAAAATAACAGCTCTCTCATCCGCTTGCATTCCGGTTTCCAAACCGACAGCCGAAACCGAATGTTCCGCTGTATCTGTCAGAAACCTGTCCGCATCGCTTTTCTCATTCTGATATTATCTCTCTTGTACATGTAGCCCAGCATTTTGCTGGTCTGTATATCTCACGCTGCATTCAGGTCGGTACGATCAATTCCTCGTGATCTGGAAAATCTTTCCTGTACCAGCATCCGGCAGGTTTCCTGGCTCAACTGTTTGAGGAATCCATCTGTTCAGTCATTCCCCACGCAAAAGACCGCCTTCCCAATTTTCTATCAGTGGCTTTCTGGTCTTTTCGCTCCAGTCTCACAGTGACGAGATCGCACAGGTCTTTCACCTGTTTCCCTTTTACCTGTCTGCAAGTTCCCTTACAGACAGCACCGGCTACTCTTAATCAGATATTGGCTCTATCCTATCACGGAATGTCACAAAAGACAATCCTTATTTCTCAGCAGAGAATTTTGCCTTCTGCTCCTCCAAGAACTCCGAAGTCTCGAAGTAATCGATCTTCATCGCATGTTTTACCTCTGCAAGAGTCTGGCTTGCAGTCTCTCTTGCCACACGGGTTCCCTCGCGAAGAATCTCGTAAACATCCTCAATCCGGCTCTCATACTCTTTTCTGCGCGCACGGATCGGGCGAAGCTCTTCCTGCATGACGTTGTTCAAGAACTTCTTCACCTTCACATCACCAAGACCACCTCTCTGGTAGTGATCCTTGAGTTCCTGAAGGTTCTTGTAATCCGGAAGATACTCTGCAAAATGATCGTCATTGCAGAATGCATCCAGATAGGTAAATACCGTGTTGCCCTCGATGCAACCCGGATCTTCGACGCGGATGTGGTTCGGATCGGTGTACATTGACATGATCTTCTTGCGAACTTCCTCCTCGGTCTCAGACAGATAGATGCAGTTGCCAAGGGATTTGCTCATCTTTGCCTTTCCATCGGTACCCGGCAGACGCAGGCAGGCCTTGTTGCTCGGAAGCAGGATCTGCGGATCTACGAGAGTCTCTCCGTATACAGAATTAAACTTGTGAACGATTTCCTTCGTCTGCTCGATCATCGGCATCTGATCCTCACCAACCGGAACTGTTGTCGCCTTGAATGCGGTGATGTCTGCCGCCTGGCTGATCGGATAGCAGAAGAATCCAACCGGAATGCTTGTCTCAAAATTGCGAAGCTGAATCTCTGCCTTTACCGTAGGATTTCTCTGAAGTCTCGAAACCGTAACCAGATTCTGATAGTAGAACGTCAGCTCTGTCAGCTCCGTCACATAGGACTGAACAAAAATATTCGACTTTGTCGGGTCAATTCCGACAGATAGATAATCCAGTGCAACCTCCATGATATTATTGCGCACCTTTGCCGGGTTGTCCGCATTGTCAGTCAGCGCCTGTGCATCTGCGATCATAATA
This sequence comes from Brotaphodocola sp., assembly GCF_983179755.1. Lineage (NCBI taxonomy): Bacteria > Bacillati > Bacillota > Clostridia > Lachnospirales > Lachnospiraceae > Brotaphodocola > Brotaphodocola sp. The sequence continues at coordinate 84,961 of NZ_CFAHBC010000005.1, forward strand.
AAGATCTTATCAAATTCACCTGAATTCTGAAGCTCCACACGACGCTTTAAAGAACCCACATAATGTCCAACATGCAGTCTTCCCGTCGGACGGTCACCGGTTAAAATAATTTTATTTGCCATTCGTTTCTTCTCCTTGTTCCTCTAAGTTCCTCTAATCTAATTACTTATTTATTATACTCAAAATATGCGCAAGATCAAATGTTATTTTATTTTCCCACTTCCACAATCTTACCGATCAGATCCATATATTTCCCACAATACTCATTGTAAAGCGGAAGCATTTTTTCCTGAAATGCAGACTTTTCCTCCGGAGTCAGTTCAATCACCTGACAACCAGCTTTTTCGACAATCTCCCGTGAGCGCTTCGTTCTCTCCTCCCAGAGTTTTCTCTCATAAAGTGCGGACTCCTTCGCACACTCACGGATGATCTCCTGATACTCGGGACTCAGCTTCTTCCATGTGTTCTCCGAGATCATCTGCACTTCCGGAACTCGCGCATGCTCATCAACCGTCATATATTTGGCGACCTCATAGTGGCGCTCTGACTGATACGACGGCCAGTTGTTCTCTGCTCCGTCAATCTTTCCGGTCTCAAGCGCTGAGTAGACACTCGCAAACGCCATCTGTACCGGCTCTGCGCCGATCAGCTCCACCATCCGGCTCATCAGTTCCGATTCCTGCACTCGAATCTTCATTCCGACCATATCTTCTGGTGTCCGAATCGGCTTTTCTGATGTATAGAAATTTCGCGCTCCCGCATCATACCAGGAAAGTCCGACAAGACCATATCCCTCAAAGTTATGAAGGAACTGGTCTCCGATCTCACTCTCAAGCACCTTCCACATATGTTCTGCACTGTTGTAGAGGTATGGCATCTGGAGTACATTTACGGATGGAATGAATTCTCCGACCGAAGAGAGGGAGGCACGGGTGAAATCAATTCCGCCGAACTGGAGCTGTTCAATCACCGACTGCTCATCGCCGAGTACCGCTCCCGCATTGACCTGAACGAGAATTTTTCCTCTGGTCCGCTCCTCGACCAGTCTTGCGAATTCGTAGGCACCCTGAGTCGTCGGATAATCCTCCGCCTGATTCTCCGCATACGTCAACACAAAATCCGGCACAACCGCTGTATTTTCCCTGTTCTTTGCCCCACACGATGCGAGCAGTGCACATGCGCCAAGCAGGCTGACTGCGCCGAAAATTCTGCCTGCAAATCTGCAAATTTTCTTTCCTTCACATCTCCCACTCCGCATGTCTCCGTTTTCCTGCCTCTCCACCACATTTTCTCCTTCTGCTTCTACACTTCTTTTTTCTTTCCATTTGTCAATGATTCCAATTATACCATAAATCCGATATGCTACGCTTCCAAATGTTGAAAGAATTTCACCAAAATTTATGAAACAGAGTGCGCATCTTCGTTCCACTGCGGTCGGTGCATAACAAGCGCCACTGGCGCTTTGCACCCTCGCGGAGCGTATCACTCAGAAGGGGATTGTCTCCCCTCCTGAGAAGACTTGTGATACCCCACCTAAAGAGGAGGGGGGACATCCACTCTGAGTTATAACATAATCTTAACAAGTTTACGACTCTTTCTCAAACGATCCACATGTTAATCCATTCACATCTACGGTACACAGAATTACCACAAAATTTCCACAAGAATATCACAGACTCCTTTTAAGATTAAGTAACGTATCAGTTAAAATTATTAACATTATAAATAAACATTATAAGAGAGAAACAAACGGGAGGATGAGAACGATGAGACTACTGCTTGCGGAGGATGAGCATTCGCTTTCTAAAGCAATCATCACAATCTTGGAGAGAAACGGCTACCAGGCGGATGCTGTCTACGACGGGGAGGAGGCGCTGAATGCCTTGGCGAGTGGGCGTTACGACGGCGCCGTTCTCGATATCATGATGCCGAAAATGGACGGACTCACCGTCCTCAAACAGATCCGTTCTCATCAGAACCAGATTCCGGTACTTCTTCTGACTGCACGTTCCGAGATCGATGACAAGGTTGAGGGACTTGACCTCGGCGCAAATGACTATCTGACAAAACCGTTTGCCTCAAAAGAACTTCTCGCCCGAATCCGCTGACGATCACCGTGCAGATTCCAGGCTGTCCCGTCAGCAAGACCTGATAAAAGTAAAAGATTGAAAGAAGGGAACACAAGATGAACGCAGAGACAAATGCAGGAGGAAACACCAAGACAAACACCGAAACAAATACAGGGACAAACGCTGATCTGGATCGTGCGGACACCAACTCTTTTTATGGGGATCGCCTTTCTGCAATGCAGGCGACTGCCGAACAGCTCACAAAAATCATCGAGTCTTACCCTGGAAATACACGACCCGGCAATCAGAGTGACAACAAGTATCACCCTGTTCTCTACTGCACTTCCCGGATCAAATCGCCGGAGAGCATGAAAAACAAGCTCAAAAAACACGGCTATCCGCTTACCTGCGAGTCTGCTCTCACGAATGTCCGGGATGCAATCGGAATTCGGGCGATCTGCTCGTTCTCCGATGATGTATTTGCACTTGCACGCTGGCTCTGTGAGCGCCCGGAATTCAACGTCATCAACCAGAAAGATTACATTTCCTATCCGAAGCCGAACGGCTACCGGAGTTATCATCTGATTTTTCAGCTTGTCGACGGACCGGGAGACGGACTCTTTGCCGAGATTCAACTTCGAACGATCGCGATCGATTTCTGGGCGAGTCTGGAACACCAGCTCAAGTACAAGCACGAAATCACTCACGAGGCACTGATTCGCAGTGAACTCAAACGATGCGCCGATGAAATCGCCTCGATCGATCTCTCGATGCAGACGATTCGGGATTTAATCGACGATAATTTTTCAAATTGCTCAGAAAGGAGCTCGTCACCATGACAAGATCACAATACACAAGAGACAACAACAATGGCACAGACACTTACAATCGTGGCAATCACAAATGTCTCTGTTCAGGAGGTTCAGCGATACTTTGATATGTTCGGGCGCAGTGGTCCGTGGACGACCCAGTTTCAGGAGACAAAGAGCTGTGGCTCGGGTGTCATCATCGCAAACGAAAAAAGCGTTTCACTTTGAGGGATCCCCTCAGAGCGAAACGCTTTTTAATGCTTATTTATTTATGCAGATAAAACGATAACATACTTTTTCATACAGACTAAACAAACATCACGGATATGAGTTCATCTAAGTAATTAAGCCTCAGCAACTACCTTGAATGCCTCATCCAGATCCTCGATGATATCATCTACATTCTCAGTACCGATGGACAGACGAATCGTTGCCGGAGTAATGCCCTGATCTGCCAGCTCATCCTCGTTCAGCTGAGAATGGGTTGTGGATGCCGGATGGATGACCAGAGACTTCACATCTGCTACGTTTGCAAGCAGAGAGAAGAGCTCCAGATTGTCGATGAACTTCTTCGCATTCTCTGCACCACCCTTGATCTCGAAGGTGAAGATCGAACCACCACCGTTCGGGAAGTACTTCTTGTACAGTGCCTGCTGTTCCGGATCATCGGATACAGACGGATGATGAACCTTCTCTACAAGCGGATGCTTGTTCAGATACTGAACAACCTTCAGTGCGTTCTCCACATGACGCTCTACTCTCAGAGACAGAGTCTCAAGACCCTGTAACAGAATCCATGCGCTGATCGGAGCGATCGTTGCGCCGGTATCTCTCAGCAGGACTGCACGGATCTTTGTCACAAATGCTGCCTTGCCAACTGCCTTTGTGAAGCTGACGCCGTGATAGCTCGGGTTCGGCTCGGTTAAGGACGGGAACTTTCCGCTTGCCTCCCAGTCGAAGTTACCGCTGTCTACGATCACACCGCCGAGAGTGCTTCCGTGACCACCGATGAACTTAGTTGCGGAGTGAACAACGATGTCTGCTCCGTACTCGATCGGACGTACCAGATACGGGGTTGCAAAGGTATTATCAACTACCAGCGGAATCTTGTGTGCATGTGCAATGTTTGCGAGTCTCTCGATGTCTACAACATCGGAGTTCGGGTTTCCAAGGGTTTCTACATGGATTGCCTTGGTGTTATCCTGAATGGCTGACTCTACTTCCTCATAATTGAACGGATCTACGAAAGTGGTCGTGATGCCGTACTCACTCAGAGTATGTGCTAACAGGTTGTAGGTACCGCCGTAGATGTTCTTTGCTGCTACGATGTGATCGCCTGCATGTGCCAGATTCTGGAAGGTATAGCTGATTGCTGCTGCACCGGAAGCAACTGCCAGCGCTGCAACACCGCCCTCAAGAGCCGCAACTCTCTGCTCGAATACATCTTCGGTCGGGTTGGTCAGACGACCATAAATGTTACCTGCATCTGCCAGTCCAAAACGTGCTGCTGCGTGATCACAGTTGCGGAACACATAGGAGGTTGTCTGGTAAATTGGAACGGCTCTTGCGTCGGTCACTGCATCCGGCTGTTCCTGTCCTACATGAAGCTGTAAGGTTTCAAACTTTAAATTTCTGTCTGCGTATGCTTTTTTACTCATAATTGATTTCCTCCTCAAGTTCAGGTCTATTTTTTGTTTCCTTTATTTCCTATCAACTTACAAGGAGATAATAACAAACTTTCCAGAATCTGTCTAATAGAAAAAAACAGATCTCTAGTTATAGATTAAACCTATAACTCATTTCGGCAGGGTGTTCCCTCTTTCATCTGCACGATTCCCCGGATTCCACAATCCACCATACTGCGAACCGCGGTATCTGTATAGAATGCCATATGCGGAGTGAAAATGACGTTGCGGAACTGGTGCAGATAGAACCAGTTTCTGTTTTTCAGAATATCAATGCGGTGATCCTCGTGGATGATTCCCTCCTCGCCCTCAACAGTATCAAGACCGAGTGCTCCGATCTTCTCGCTCTCAATGCCCTCGACAAGCGCATCGATATCCACAAGCTCTCCGCGCGCGCAGTTAATCAGGATCACGCCATCCTTCATCTTCGCAATCGTTTCACGGTCGAGCATATGATAATTTTCCGGTGTCAGCGGAAGATGAAGTGTGATGATATCTGCCTCGCGGTAAACGGTCTCGCGATCCACATAGGTCGCATACTTCTTCACTTCCTCCTTCTCATAAGGGTCAACTGCCAAAATCCGACAGCCAAATCCAGACAGACTACGGATTACCTGAGCACCGATTTTTCCGGTTCCGATCACACCGACTGTCATGTGCTTAAGCTCGCGCCCCATCAGTCCTTTCAGTGCAAAGTCGTTGACCTGACCTCTCCAGAGCGCCTGCTTGTAATTGCGCAGACACATCAGCATCATCATAATCGTGAAGTCTGACACTCCGTCCGGCTCATAGCTTGCATTGCACACATGAATGCCAATGCTCTTCGCATATGCCACATCAATATGGTTAAATCCGATCGTTCTCGTCGAAAGACACTCCACGCCCAGTTTCTTCCATACATCCAAAAGCGGAACATCGATCGTGCCCTGACCGAGAATTGATACGCCGTCACAGCCCTCTGCCATCCCCGCATTCTCCAAAGACGGCACCTCACCAGTTTCCACAACCTCAACCTTTAACTCCTTTGCAATTCTGGCAATGTCTGCCTTCTCGTCCTCTCGTACCTCATAGAGCAGTATTTTCATAACAAATCTGTCCTTTCCCTGTCTCACCCAGACATATTCCTCGAACCATCTCTCGTAGCACATTGTCTGCATGCTCAGTGTATGTTAAATTTTATTTCTCATCAATCTCATCGTACCACAGGAAGCCCCAAATTGACAGCTCCTCTTTTGAAAGAAATTCACTTCATTTCCTATCATAAAAAATCCCGCAAGCAGATTTTTCGTTACCGGTTACGCAGTGCGCAAACAGCAATAGATTTTCTACTTGCGGGAAATATTTTTGCAAATACTTAAAGCCTATACGTCTATACTAGCCGGCGACGTAAGACGAGAAAGTGCAGGCAAACCCGTGTGAAACGTCGGTGCTTAGACCGTGTCCTTTACGGTCTTATGCACCGCTACGTTGAACCCGGAGCGAGAGCGCGTTTGCCTGACTTTACTCGTCGTCGGCGCCTCGATAAATCAATAAATCTATAAATCTATAAATTTTTAGAAGATCACCGTCAACAGCATCTTAAAATTCTCTTTTCCATACACCGCATGCGGATGGCGCGCCGGCATCACAATCGTCTCTCCCTCATGAAGCTCATACTCGACACCATCAATCGTAATCCGTCCAACACCGTCAAGGCACTGTACCATCGCATCTCCGCCGGACTCATGCGTGCTGATCTCCTCTCCTTTCCAGAAAGAAAACAGCGTCAGGCTGACTGCATCGTTCTGTGCAAGGGTACGGCTGACTACCTGACCCTCCTGATATGCAATCATCTCTTTCAGGCTTAAAACCTCTGCCTTGTTAATGTTCTTCATTCTCTCTTCCATCATACCTTCTCCTTTTTTGTTATTGACTTCTCTCTTTACCGTCCACCCGGACCATCTGGCGGATTTTCTTCTGATTTTTAGCGACCCAGCAATGCCTTCAAATCTTCCTCTACGGTTGTCGTCGGCGCAATATGATAGTTCTCCACCAGATAGTTTAACACATTCTTTGAAATAAATGCAGGTAAAGTCGGACCAAGTCGAATATTTTCAATTCCAAGATGAAGCAGGGTCAGCAAAATGCAGACCGCTTTCTGCTCATACCAGGACAATACGAGCGATAACGGAAGCTCATTAACCGAACACTCAAATGCCTCCGCAAGCGCGATTGCCACGCGAATCGCACTGTACGCATCATTGCACTGTCCCATATCCATGATGCGCGGAAGTCCCGCCACTTCTCCGAGATCGAGATCATTGAAACGGTATTTTCCACACGCAAGCGTCAGAATCACCGAATCTGCCGGAGTATTTTTCACAAAATCCGTGTAGTAATTTCTTCCCGGACGCGCACCATCACAACCTCCAACAAGGAAGAAATGACTGATCTTTCCTGCCTTTACAGCCTCCACAACCTGATCTGCAACTGAGAGCACAGTTCCATGCGCAAATCCGGTCATCACCTGCTTTCCGCCATTGATTCCGGTCATCTCATGATCTTCCTGATAACCGCCAAGCTCTAAAGCCTTCTCAATCACCGGTGTGAAATCCTTATCTTTTCCGATGTGCTTCATCTCCGGATAAGAGACAACCTCCGTCGTAAACACGCGATCCGCATAGCTCTTCTTCACCGGCATCAGGCAATTTGTCGTGAAAAGAATCGGAGCCGGAATGTTGTCAAACTCCTTCTGCTGGTTCTGCCATGCCGTTCCGAAATTCCCCTTCAGATGCGGATATTTCTTTAATTCCGGATAGCCATGCGCCGGGAGCATTTCCCCATGCGTGTAAATGTTAATACCCTTGTCCTTTGTCTGCTCCAGCAGAAGTTTCAGATCAAGAAGATCGTGACCGCTGATCACGATAAACGGTCCTTTCTCAACGGAAAGCGGAACCGTCACCGGCTTCGGATCGCCAAAACTCTCGCGATTTGCCTTATCAAGAAGTTCCATGCATGCCAGATTTACCTCTCCGACCTCAAGGACAACCGGAAGCAGATCTGCCATCTCAAGCTCATAACCGAGTACAGCGAGCGCCTTCACAAAGAACTGATCAACAGTTTCATCGCGGTATCCAAGTACCATTGCATGATAGGCATAAGCCGCCATTCCGCGAATTCCAAACAGAATCAGCGACTTTAATGAACGAATATCCTCATCTGTCTCCCAGATCGCCTTCATCTCATACACATCTGTGTCGCCACAGCGGGAAGCACAGGTGATGCATCCTGGGGAGATTCTCGCCTTCTCCTGACGCACGCGCTCAATCATTTCTTTTACAGTCTCTTCATTGAAATTTACATTCGTGATTGTCGTAAACAGGGCTTCCACAATCAGCTCGGTCGTGTGCTCATCACCCGGATGATGAAAACACCCTTTGGCCAGACCGATCAGCTCTCCGGTCAGCTCATCCTGAAGATTTGCGACATTCGCACTTTTACCACAGACTCCTGCATTTCCTGTACATCCGGTGCATCCTGCGGTCTGCTCACACTGAAAACAAAACATTTTATTCATTTAAAATTTCCTCCATATCTGATGACTCGCCAGTTCCTGATTCGTCTCTATACTTGCCTTTGCACTTGCTTTTGTACTCGCTTTTTACTGGCTTTTGTACCCGCTTTCGTACTCTGTATTCTCCTCTGTTCGTATACAGGATACTCGAAAATCCATCAAAAATCCGTAACGGTTGTTACAAAGCAGAAAAAAAAGAGACTCCACAGGACAATTGCCTGCAAAGCCTCTCTCTTTTCCCTATGTAGAAGAAATCTTCTTATTCGTTTTTGTTCTCAGATGAACAGCTCAGATTAGTTGTTGATCAGCTTATCATCTTCGTTGTTCCAGCTGTACAGCTTACGGATCTCTGCACCAACCTTCTCAGACGGATGCTCGGAAGCCAGCTTTCTCATAGCCTTGAAGTGTACCTGACGACCTGCCGGAGACATGTCAAGCAGGAACTCCTTAGCGAAGGTACCATCCTGGATATCGGTCAGGATCTTCTTCATGGTCTTCTTGGTCTCTGCGGTGATCAGCTTCGGTCCAGTGATGTAATCGCCGTACTCAGCAGTATTGGAGATGGAGTAACGCATTCCAGCGAAACCAGACTGATAGATCAGGTCTACGATCAGCTTCATCTCATGGATGCACTCGAAGTATGCATTCTTCGGATCGTAACCAGCCTCAACCAGAGTCTCGAAACCAGCCTGCATCAGAGCGCAAACGCCGCCACACAGAACTGCCTGCTCACCGAACAGATCGGTCTCAGTCTCGGTACGGAAGGTAGTCTCCAGCAGACCTGCTCTTGCTCCGCCGATGCCCAGGCCGTAAGCCAGTGCCTTCTCCAGTGCCTTGCCGGTGTAATCCTGCTCAACAGCTACCAGACACGGAGTTCCCTTACCTGCCTGATACTCACTACGAACCGTATGACCCGGTGCCTTCGGAGCGATCATGGTTACATCGACATTCTTCGGCGGGTTGATGCATCCGAAATGAATGTTGAAACCATGAGCGAACATCAGCATGTTGCCCTCTTCCAGGTTCGGCTCGATGTCTCTCTTGTACATATCTGCCTGCAGTTCATCGTTGATCAGGATCATGATGATATCTGCCTTCTTTGCAGCCTCTGCTGCGGTATAAACTTCAAAGCCCTGCTTCTCAGCCTTTGCCCAGGACTTACTTCCCTCATACAGACCAATGATAACGTGGCATCCAGAATCCTTTAAGTTTAATGCGTGTGCATGTCCCTGGCTACCGTAGCCGATAATCGCAATCGTCTTACCCTCCAGTAAGGATAAGTTACAATCTTCCTGATAATAAATCTTTGCCATGATTCTTTTCCTCCTTGGAAATACATATGAATCTAAATTCTTTTAAAATTTTATAAGCAAAAGGATTCATACCGGCGTCTCTCTGTCCGTCTTTGGCATTCCTTCTCGCTAACATCTCTCATGGATCTCGCCGTGTCTCATCAACATTTCCGTCGAAATCCGTCCGCTCTGCGCTTACGGCAGATAACGGATGTCATCGGAACCTCTCGAAAGGCCCGTCAGACCAGTTCTTGCAAGCTCCAGAATCTCATAATCCTCGAGCAGGTTGATAAGGGCATCCAGTTTGGACTGATCACCAGTCAGCATAACAGTGAGGGAATCTTTTCCCACATCCACGATCGTCGCACGGAAAATGCTGGAGATCGCATTGACTGCCTGACGCTGATTTGCATTCGCCCGAACCTTTACCATGATCAGTTCCCGGTAAACGGAATGACCCGGCTTGAGTTCTTTGATGTCGCGGACATCTTCCAGCTTACGCAACTGTTTTTCAATCTGTTCCAAAACACTCTGATCTCCATAGGAAACCACCGTCATTCTGGAATAGCGCTCATCTGCCGTAACACCAACGGTCAGACTCTCGATATTATATCCCCGGCGACTGAACAGACCCGCAACGCGACTCAGTACACCGGAAGTGTTGTCTACCAGCAATGATAAAACAATTCTATCCATCGGCTCTCACCCTTTCCTGTCAACTGACATTCCGACTGCCAATACAGATCGGATTCTCAGCTTGCCCATTACATATCGATTTCCTATATTAATCTTTCTATTAATCTTCTGTTTTTATATTGTCGATCTTCTATCGGACCTCGCATGCAATTCGTAATTCTTATGATAACAATCATGTACCTTTTTGTCAACTCTCAAAATGGAATGTATGATATTCCTGAGGGTTATAGGTTTCTGTTCCCGCGTTGCGCAAACAGCAACGGATTCTGATGGCAATCCACTGTCATTTCGATCAACGCACCATATCTCTCGTGATTTCTGCGAGACTTCCTGCCCCACACATCGCCATCGTATCCTTCAGTTCTGCGCCGAGACGGATGATGAGTTCCTCAACGCCCTCCTCTGCTCCGCCGTACACGGCTGTCACAAACGGTCGACAGATCAAAACACCATCAGCACCAAGCGCAAGCGCCTTGAACAGATCCACTCCGGTTCGGATTCCTCCATCCACCAGAATTTTCATCGAGTCTCCGACAACTTCTGCGATCTCCGGAAGAACCTCTGCAGTCGCCGGACACTGGTCAAGCACACGGCCACCGTGATTTGACACGACAATCGCAGATGCACCTGCCTCCTTCGCTTTCCTTGCCCCGCGCACCGTCATGATTCCCTTCACGATAAATGGCAGTCCTGCCTCGCGGATGATTTCACCAAGCTCCTCCACTGTCTTTGCGCCAGCCGGTGGATTGCGGTCTTTCAAAAACGGAAGTCCCGCTGCATCCACATCCATTGCAACCGCAAATGCCCCACTCTCACGCACAAGTTTCATCTTCTGCGCTACGGTCGGCGCATCCCACGGCTTGACCGTCGGCACTCCGATTCCACCTGCACGCTTTACTGCCTGCGTTGCTGAGATCATCACATTCGGGTCTGTTCCGTCACCGGTAAATGCCGAAATTCCTGCATTTGCACACGCGCGAACGAGAACGTCATTGTAGGTTGCATCGTTATATTTCTCTCCGTAATGCAGGTTGACTGCTCCTACCGGACCTGCAAAAAACGGAAACGCAAATTTCTTTCCGAACAGCTCAAATGTTGTGTCAGCCGGGCGATTTGAACAGAGCGTATCCATCTGCACACGGATCTCCTTCCACTTCTCGTAGTTGCGGATTGCCGTATCTCCGACGCCCTTTGCTCCCGGTCCCGGAATCTGATTTCTGCACGCCCGCCCGTCACAGATCTCGCATCCTTTACAGTATTTTCCCAGACAAGTCCTCGCCTGAAGAAGCACCTCTTTCTTTGTCAACATTGCCCAAATCCTCCTGATTTTTATTTTTTAACCCGCTTTTCTTTCAACTCAAATTAGTCATTTGATTGTTTGATCGCTTTAATTATTTGATCTCTTTAATTTGCCATGTAAAATCCCTTTTCGTCTTTGAGTGGAATATCCTCTGACTCTACATCCTCGATCTGGATATACGGCTCCTGTCTCAGACGCCGTACCAGCTCCCAGACCATGAGTTCTGACCCCTGCACTTCCATCTCAACACGACCATCCCAGAGATTTTGTACCCAGCCGTAAAGCCCGAGTCCCCGCGCAATCCGCGTCGCCTGATAGCGAAATCCCACTCCCTGCACGCGACCGGAAAAATAGAAATGCTTTCTCACCGTTTTCATCAAACCTTCCCCCTCTCTGTTTCATCTCTCTGTTTTTTGCTTCCTGACCTTCTTTTTGTTTCTTGATCTTCTTGATCTTCTTTCGCTTTTCACTCCTCTCGATCGTTCTCTTCTCTGTTTTCTATTTTGCCTTTTTTGCCGCTGAGGGATCTCCGACAACCCGCTTAAACAACAGCAGATAAACCGTCGTCGACACGACAGAAGAAATGATATCTGACACCGGCTCTGTGCAGAATACATTCGTGATGCCAAACAGAAGCGGAATCACAAACACCCCCGCAAGATAGATTCCTTTCCGAAACAGCGACAGGCTGATTGCGATATGTGCGATTCCCATTCCCGTGAATCCATCCACAATCGTGTACTGCACCGCAAGCGGAATCACTGCAAGTGCCGAGATCCGGATTGCTCTTGCCGTCAGCTCAATGTACTCCGGATTTCTCGTAAAAATCTGTGCAAACAGCCCCGGCACCAACTGCGAAAGCAAAAACATGATCGTCGTAAAGCCCAATGCCATCTTCAAAATGTGCTGTTGCGCCTTCCAGATGCGGTCTGGACGCTTTGCACCGAAATTGTAGCCTAGAATCGTCTGCGTTCCACTCGTGATTCCCCCAAGTGGCATTGTCACAATCAACATGAAACTCTGTGCAATCGTCGCACACGTCAACAGCGTATCACCCTGCGTCGGACCTCCAAGTCTCTGAATCACCGTGTTCATCGAGATGATCAACACATTATCCATCGCAATGATGATGCACGGGGATGCACCAACCTTAATGACCCGCTTCATGACCTTCCAGCTGTAATTCCCGAACGTGATGCGAATCGGCACCCGCTTTCCAAAAAGAAATATCAGCACATAGGTGCAGGACGCAAGCTGAGAGAGCACCGTTGCAAGTGCCGCTCCGCGCACACCCATCCCCACTCCAAAGATGAACAGCGGGTCCAGCACAATATTTGCAATCGCGCCGAGCACGACCGCCTTCATTCCGATCTTTGCAAAGCCCTGACAGATAATGAACTGATTCATACCCGTCGTCATCAGTGCGAAAACCGTACCGATCAGGTAAATTGTGATGTACTGGTAGGCATAGGTGAAGGTTCTCTCTCCCGCGCCAAACCACCAAAGCATCTTTTCTGAGAGCGCAAGCGCCGTCACCGTCAGAACCGCTGACAAAATAAGAAGCATCAGGAAACAGTTTGCAAGGATCTGCCTCGCCGAGCGCTCATTCTTCTCTCCGAGGCGAATGCTCATTAACGGAGCACCACCGATTCCGATCAGACATGCAAACGAGGAAATCAGTGTCACAATCGGTCCACAGATCCCGACTCCCGCAAGCGCACTCTCTCCGATCTGTGGAATATTTCCTATGTACATTCGATCCACAATGCTGTAAAACACACTGACAAACTGTGCGAGCATCGACGGAATCGCCAGTCTCCAGACAAGCCCTTTCACATCATCCGTGTCAAGATTATTTTCCAGTTTCATCTCTTTTCTATTTTCCGCACCCATCTCTCCTACCTATTCCTGTCTCTTCTAAATTTCTTCTTATGTCTCTTCTTAATATTTTTTCTTAGTCTCTTCTTTACTCTTACTTTTCTTTTTGTTTTTTCTTTTTGGCTTTTCCTGTCTCTTTTGTGTAAATTTTTGATTTTTTCCCTTGATCTACGAATTTACTCAAAAATGACCTGCCTCATGCTCCTCATTAAGCCACGCAACCGCCTCCCAGATTCCCTCCGTCGTAAACGGAAAATCCTGGCTGTGCTTTTTTTCGTCTGCTGTGATCTCATAATTAAACGGTTCCGGCCAGATCACTGCACAGATTACGTTTTCTGTCTTTGCAGGCTCCTCTCCCTGTGCCTCCTCGATCGTCCGCTCCGCCTTCTCAAGAAGGTAACGCATTCCCCGGAAACTTCCAGTAAATCGGCTTTTCTTTAAATACGGGATGGAAATATCTCCATGAAGGTCAATTTTTTTGCTCTTATTCTCTCTCATCCCCGTCATTTCCTTTCCTGTTCTTTTACGGTCTCTTTTTTATACTCTTCGCTCTCATATTCTTTTTTCACAGTCTTTTCTCGCATCTATCTCTTACACGGCCTTTGCTTCGCTCTTTCCTGTATCCTGTCTTATATTATTCTGTCTTATAACTGTACCCTCTTCCTCTTTTAAGAATCTCTCAATCACTCTCAGATAACGCTCTCTCTTGTGCAGGAAATCTACATGGCGCGCCTTCTTTAACAGAACCAGACGACTTCCCGGAATCTGGCGTTGCATCCACTGGCTGTGTGAGACTCGGATCACATCGTTCGTTCCGGCAATCAACAGCGTTGGTGCCTGAATCTTCCCCAGTCGCTCCTCCGTCAAATCCGGAGAGTGAAACATCAAGCCGTTGAGCATTCTGCTCCGGTCAAATTTCTGGCGCTGTCTCTTATCCTGACAGAATTCCCTCATGATTCCGGCAACCGCATACTCTGCACCGACAAACAGATAATACGGCAGAAGCATCCCCCACGGCTTCGCATTTCCACTGACCGCAATCACTTCCGTCGTCTGCTTCGGATAGAGGGAGGCAAATTCCAGTGCAATGTTTGCCCCATCGCTGAATCCGAGAAGCGTGACCTGATCAATTCCGAGATGGCAGAGCAGCTTGAGGACATCGCCCGCCATATCCTGAGTCGTAAATTCCAGACTCGACGTTCTCTTTAATAGGGAATGACCGTGCCCTCTGCTGTCCATCAAAATCACCTGAAATCCCCTTTTTTCAAACCAGATCGCATACTTTTCAAAAATTTTGTGGGACTCTCCATTCCCATGAAGAAGGACGATCGGTCTTCCGCTCCCGTGCACCTCATAATAGATTCTTGCGTCATCCGTCTCAAACTTTCCGCTTCTCATCTCATCTTCCATCTCATCTTTCCCCATCGCTCTGCATCTTCCCTTCCATTGCCAACGATATCGATTCTCTCGTTATTTGCTCTCCTGCTTTCTCTCTTCCTTTTTGTCTTGTTTTCTCTGAAAACGCTCTTTCAAAAATGACCGCACATAATCCATGACTCCCTGGGGATTCTGAATCTTTACCACCGCATAAAACATATCAGGTGTCGGTACTTTCGGCAGGTATGCATAGTAGGACGGCACCCACTCGGTCGGGCTGTACTTTTCTTTTGCCCGATAGAGATCACGAAATCCATAGCACGCATTCAGATTGTCATAGATAAAGCGAAGCAGTTTCTCGATCGGATTTGCACTTTTTTCGTCAAGTCCGGTCAGAGGAGCAACGCCGAGACTTCCATACTCGATCCCCTCTTCCTTAAATGCCTGAAATGCCTGATAAATGATCGTCTCCATGACTCCACCAGGTGCATCGTTTCCGTGGCGGGTCACATCTGCCATATATCCATTTCCTGCCATGAACGGCACGAAGACAACAAATGCCACGATTTTCCCGGCTTCCGTCTGCGCATAGAAATAACGGCGATCCATCGGATTGTCCAGACCGACCGTTCCCATCGTAAATGTCAAAAGACCGCTCTTTTTCTCAGAAAGCCACTCATCGCTGACTCGAGTCAGTCCCGCCTCAATCTCAGGATCTCTCTGCTCCCCGATGCGATACTCCTTGATCGTGATTCCGGCTTTCGTCGCATGATTGATATTCATGCGCATCTTTGCACCTTTTTTTCCGGAAATCTCGTAGTCAGCGAGCTTAAACCGCGCCTCCTCACCGGCTTTTACGATTCCAAAACCTTGTTTTTTATACTCCTCTAAATAGTCGTCCGTCAAACCCAGAAAGAACAGCTTGTAGGCACTCTTTTGGCAGAACTCCCGAAACTCTGCGAGCAGAGTGCCGAAATTCTCGTCGGCACAGATAGGATCTCCGTTGACAATCACCGTATCATCCACGGTTCCATACGGAATCACGCCGTCGACACTCTTTCCGAAATACAGTGTCTTATCCTCCTCAAGCGTCAGATATGAGCAGGGATTTTTTCCATATAAATGCAAAAGTGTTCGCGCATGCTGGATGTCCCGGCCATCCGACGGAGCCTCAAGCCACGGTCTCACCGCATACAGCACCGAGGCGAGCATACAGCCCCAGCTGAACCAGAAAATCACAGGTTCTGCCCTCTGCGCCCATGGGCTTGTGACCGGACTTACGCTCATTCCGAAAATCATCCCTGCGCCCTCTAAGAGACTCTGCCAGAACGAAACACTCCCGCCATTTGGCTGTACGGCAAGTTTCAGATAATGATAGCCAAGTCCCGCATTGATCAGGATTCCCGCAAGCGAAACACCAAACAGCACCATTGCCTGCTGTCCCGATCGCTTCGATGCCGGACAGCAGAAATCCGTCCGAAAAACGCAAAATCCAATCAGCAAAAGTCCATTGATCACGAACGCAATCCGATGCGTCGGACTCTCCGTCAGTTCTGCCATACAGCGCAGTAAACTTAAGATCAGGACAAAGACGGTGATCTTCCACGCCGAATGTTTTCGCTTTTTCAGCTGAAACGACAGGAAAAACAGAATGACAGAGAAGGCTCTCTGCACCATTCTTCCCATCTCAAGAAACGTCATTACCCGATACTCCACTGTCCATGCCGGCACAAACGTCAACCCGAACAGGATCACGGAAAGTACCGCCAGAAACAGAATCATTCCATTTTCTACTTTGATCCGAATTGTCTGCTTCACTGTTATCACTCACCTCTCGTCATCTTTGCACATCCATATGGTCGGTCTGTTATCTCTCTAATTTACTATCTTTCTAATTTGTTCTCTTCCTGTTTTTTATCTGTTTATTGTCTTCCTGTTGTCTCCTTTTCTCCTGCTCTCGCGTTCATTTTTTATTCATAAATCTGTTACAAACATTCCATACTTCCGCTAAACTTCTTTCACAATTTCTCGATATACTAAGATCATCAAATGAAGCTACCAACTATTTGATAAAATTTTTTTCATAATTGCCGGCAACAACGGGTTGCCGGCTCCTCCCTTTGAAATCCGAAGACGACCGCAGAATGGAACTCCTTTTCCTTTCTCGCAGTCGTCTTTTTTGTTATCAAAGTGCCCGGCTTTTTATGCCTGCGCCTTTTTCTTATTGTACACAAAGATCCAGATTCCCATCGCACAGATGATGACGTATCCCGCCAGACTCATTGCGTCTGGAATCTGTCCGAAGAACAGAAACCCCCAGATTGTCGAAAAAATGATCTGAGAGTAATCATAGACCGAAATCTCGCGCGCCGGCGCATAACAGTATGCCATCGTCACTCCAAACTGCCCCCCTGTCGCCGCAAGTCCTGCCAGAAGCAGACTGCCAAGTTGCCACCACTGCATCGGGTGATAGCCCATAATCACAAACGGGAGCAGAATCAGCACCGAGAAGGCGGAAAAGAAAAAGACGATAAACGGTCCCTTCTCTTCCCTCGTTCCGAGCAGACGCACAAACGCATAGGCGATTCCCGCTCCCATTCCACCGAGAAGTCCGACAAAAGCCGGAAGTCTCGTAAGATCAAACCCGGTCGGACGCAGAATCAGAAGACTTCCGAGAAACGCGCCTGCGACTGCAAGTCCCTGAACAAGGCTGATCTTTTCTCTCAACAGAACAAAGCTGAAGAGCAGAGTAAAAAACGGTGCCATCTTATTGAGCATTGAGGCATCTGCCAACACAAGGTGATCGACTGCATAATAGTTACAAAGAATTCCCATCGTTCCAAACATGGAGCGGATCACGAGCAGACCGAGATTTTTCTTGTCACCGGAAAATCCCACTTTTTGTTTCTTCATGATCCCAATCGCAAAGAAGACTGCCACAAGGTTGCGGAACAGACTCTTCTGCATCGACGGCAGATCTCCCGCCAGGCGAATAAACACACTCATCAGTGAAAAACAAAACGCCGAAAACACAATGCAACAGATTCCTCTGTATTTTGAATTCATCTTTTTACTCTCTCTTTTCTTAAATTTTATAGACGTTTGTCTTTTTTAAGTTACGATATTCAAGTGGGATCCAGATTGAAACATGGGAAACCGCAAATCCCGCAGGATACCCGTGTAACTCTTTTCGCATTATACCACAAATTTTCTTTCCTGTATTTAACAAAACATCTGTCTTTTTTTGCGTTTTTATGGTACAATTTGTATATGAGTGATTCTCATTATGCGCGATCTTTTTATGATTTTTCCAAAAAATAAAAAATGCGCATACAGATGTGTTCTCAGAGTCTTTTTAACAGGCATCCGCAGACGGATTTTATTGAGCGACACGGCTCATGGAAGATTTGCACGGCTGAGAATACACGAATATTTTGAGGGGGATAAATTTTATGGCCAAAGAAATGATTGCTATGCTTCTTGCTGGCGGCCAGGGTTCCCGGCTTTATGCCCTGACCCAGAAGCTGGCAAAACCAGCAGTTCCGTTTGGCGGAAAATATCGTATCATCGACTTTCCGCTTTCCAACTGCGTAAATTCCGGTATTGACACCGTAGGTATCCTGACCCAGTATCAGCCACTGGTTCTCAACGAGTACATCGGCAATGGACAGCCGTGGGACCTTGACCGTCTCTATGGTGGTGTTCATGTGCTCCCGCCTTATCAGAAGGCATCCGGCTCTGACTGGTACAAGGGAACTGCGAATGCAATTTACCAGAATATTTCGTTTATTGAGCGCTATAATCCCGAGTATGTGATTATTCTTTCCGGTGACCAGATCTGCAAACAGGATTACAGTGATTTCCTTCGTTTCCACAAGGAAAAGAACGCTGAATTCAGTGTTGCGGTTATGGAGGTTCCGTGGGAGGATGCTTCCCGTTTCGGTCTGATGGTTGCAGATGAGAACGACCGCATCACCGAATTCCAGGAGAAGCCGAAGAACCCGAAGTCCAACCTGGCATCGATGGGAATTTACATTTTCAACTGGGATATCCTGCGCAAATATCTGATCGAGGACGAGGCCGATCCGAATTCTGAGAATGATTTCGGTAATAATATCATCCCCAATCTCCTGCGTGACGGACGCAGAATGTACGCTTATCATTTTGATGGCTACTGGAAAGACGTAGGCACCATCCCGTCTCTCTGGGAAGCAAACATGGAAGTGCTCGATCCGGAGCACAGCGGTATCAACCTGTTCGATGAGAACTGGAAGATTTACAGCCGTAACAGCGGTATGACCGGTCACAAGATCGCAAAGAATGCTGTTGTCACAAACTCCATGATCACAGACGGTTGCCGGATCGAGGGCGGTGTCAAGCACTCCATCCTGTTCTCCGGTGTCAAGGTAGAACCGGGTGCTGTGGTTGAGGATTCTGTTGTCATGGGTGGTTCCACGATCCGTTCGGGTGCTGTGGTACGTCATGCCATCATCGCTGAGAATGTAGAGATCGGCGAGAATGCGGTAGTCGGCGACATGCCATCTGGCGATGAGAAGAATGTGGCAACCATCGGTTCCGGCGTGAAGATCGGCGCAAACGCAAAGATCGGCCCTAAGGCGATGATCAACAACGATGTAAAGGATGGTGAAGAACAATGGTAAATTCTAACTCTGATGCTCTGGGCATCATTTTTCCAAACTCATACGACGCTCTGGTTCCGGATCTCGTAGCAGAACGCCTGATGGCTTCCATTCCTTTCGCCAGCCGTTATCGTCTGGTTGACTTCATCCTGTCAAGCATGGCAAACTGCGGAATTGACAACATCTCCGTTGTTGTCCGCAAGAACTACCTGTCCCTGATGGACCATTTGGGTTCCGGTCGTGCTTACGATCTCGTTCGCAAGAACGGCGGTCTGAACATCGTTCCGCCTTACGCTGAGCGCGGTGTTTCCGTCTACAACGGCCGTGTACAGGCTCTTGCCAACATCTTAAGCCACTTAAAGCGCCAGAAAGAGAAGTATGTCATCCTGGCAGATACGAACATGGTTGCAAACTTTGACTTCAAGGATTTCATCAACAAGCACATTGAGAGCGGTGCTGATGTCACGATCGCTTACAAGGAAGAGCCGATCCCAGCAGGTCTTCTCTCCGCTCCGATCACAGACGATGTTCTCTACTACACCTTTGCTATTGAGAACGGTCGTGTGAGAAATATCTACATGAACTCCAAGGAGCAGGGAATCCAGAACTTTGGCATGAACATCTACATTCTCAGCAGAGAGCTTCTGATTCAGCAGATTGAGGTTGCTTTTGCGCGCGGATACATCTACTTCGAGCGCGACATTCTCGCTCCTCAGGTCAACAAGCTGAATATTCAGGGATACCGCTACGACGGATACGTTGCCCGCATCACCGATATGAAGAGCTACTTTGAGGAAAACATGAAGATGCTCGACGACGTCAATGTCGATGCCCTCTTCTCCGCTAACCCGATCTACACGAAGATTCGTGACGATAACCCGACCCGATACATCAACGGTGCAAATGCAAAGAACATCATGGCTGCCGATGGTTGTGTGATTGAGGGTGATGTCGAGGATTCCATCCTCTTCAGAGGCGTTCGGATCGCAAAGGGTGCCCGCGTTCGCAACTGTGTGCTGATGCAGGATACCGTTGTTGAAGCTGGTGCTGATCTTGATTACGTCATCACCGATAAGAACGTGACGATCTCCGCCGGAAAAGAGCTCAAGGGAAATAGAGACTTCCAGGTATTTATTCCCAAGAGACAGACGGTGTAAAACCAAATAAGATCTGATAATCGCAGTTTATATGTGATTTATCATAAAAAAACCGCTGTGTCCTCTCATACTTCTCATTTGTGTGAGGGTTCACAGCGGTTTTGTTTTTATATTTTTATGTTTTTATAATTTTATTTTTTATAGTTTTTTGCCTTTATAATTCTACATTTCTATGATTCTTTTTCTTATATTTCTGAAGTCTCAGACTTTTATACAAAATTTCTTCTCTAGTAGGTTCTGACTGAGAATACTGCCACAGAACGCGGGCGCATCGTAAATGTTCCCTCAATCCGGACTGCTTCCTGCTCGGAATAGCAATAGCGTCCCTGTTCATCCCCGTAAGTGTTCACATACAGATACCAGAAACCTGCTCTGCGCGTATCCGGAAGCGTGATCGTCACATCCTCCCAGTAGGTATTGACTGCAAGGTAGACCATATCGTCTCTTCCCTTATCCTTGTCATATCCCGCAAAGCTCACGCACAGCGTTCTCGTGTCGTGGGAGATATTTCCCGGGCGCAAGGCATCTGCCTCGTGAGAGCGAATCGGCTCCATTCCACAGACCGCATCCGGGAGGCGTTTGCGGATTACCGGATGATCGTGACGGAACCGGATCATGTAACGGAAGAACTCAAACAGATTTGGATTTTTGTCAAGCAACGACCAGTCAAGCCAGGAAATCTCGCTGTCCTGACAGTAGCCATTGTTATTTCCATACTGGGTATTTCCAAACTCATCTCCGGCAAGGAACATCGGCGTACCGCGACTGCACATCAGAACCGCACAGGCATTTCGGATCATTCTCATGCGAAGCTGGTTGACCTGCCAGTCGTCGGTGTCGCCCTCTGCTCCACAGTTCCAGCTACGATTGTCATTTGCTCCATCCGTGTTATCCCACCCGTTTTCCTCATTGTGCTTACCATTGTAGGCGTAGAGATCATACAGCGTAAATCCATCGTGACACGTCAGGAAATTGACACAGGAGTTGTATCCGGCATATTCGGCATGGTCATCTGAAGCCACTCCGCCATAGAGATCACCGGAACCGGAAATTCTCCATGCGGCATCCCAGGCTTCCCAGTTATCTCCCTTCAAGAATCCGCGGATCGTGTCGCGGTAACGTCCGTTCCATTCTGCCCAGCGTCCACTTGCAGGGAATCTTCCGACCTGATACAGACCACCGGCATCCCACGCTTCCGCGATCAGCTTAACATTTCCGAGAATCGGATCATAGGCAAGGCTTCGCAGAAGAGGCGGATTGTTCATCGGGGAACCGTCCTCATTTCGTCCAAGAATACTTGCGAGATCAAAACGGAATCCGTCGACACGATAGCGAACCGTCCAATAGCGCAGACACTCAAGGATCAAATTCTGGACGATCGGGTTGTTGCAGTTAAGCGTATTTCCACAACCACTAAAATTATAGTAATATCCGTCCGGCGTCAGCATGTAATAAATCTTGTTGTCAATTCCCTTAAAGCAGAAAGAAGGTCCCTTCTCATTTCCTTCTGCGGTGTGATTAAAGACCACATCAAGGATGACTTCGATTCCATTTGCATGCAGAAGACGAATCAATTCTTTGAGTTCCTTGCCCTCTGTTCCATCCACATGGGTGGACGAATAGCTCGCATTCGGGGCAAAGAAGCAAACCGTATTGTATCCCCAGTACTCCAACAGCGTCTTTCCATCGACCTCTCTCGAGTTAAGCATCTCATCAAACTCAAAGATCGGCATCAGCTCAACCGCATTGACTCCAAGGCTCTTGAGATACGGGATTTTTTCCCGGAGACCCTCAAACGTTCCCGGATGACGTACACCGGAAGAATGATGGCGCGTGAAGCCACGCACATGAAGCTCATAAATCACCAGATCACTCATCTCCCGCTTTGACTGTGACATATCTCCCCAGTCAAAGTTGTCGCGCACCACGCAGGCATGGTAATCCCGGCTCTTCTTCTCTCCCCAGCGCTCTTTTCCCACAACACAACGTGCATACGGATCAAGAAGCACATTTTTCTTGTCAAACAGAAGACCTGCTTTCGGATTGTTTGGTCCGTCAATCCGATATGCATACTCAAACTCTTCCGGCTGTAATCCAAATACAATCATCGAATATACATCACCGATTTTGTATTCCTCCGGAAATGGAAGCACGGCAAATGGCTCTTCCTCCCCGCGATGGAACAGCAGAAGCTCACAACTTGTGCCGTTTCTCGTGTGGATCGTAAAATTTACACCACACTCGAGCACCATCGCTCCGTTAATGTCAAATAGTCCTGGTCTTACGTGATAACCCGCAATTTTTCCCATTACCTCATTGCGAATCGGATAATCCAGGATAATCTCTCGATTCTGAATCTTCATTTACCAGTCTCCCCTCATTTATTGAAGTCAACGCTCACAGAGCATATAACTGCATGCCTCTATTTTATCATTTTATGAGAGTGCGGGCAAGTTTCTGCCGAAAGATCCACGAAAGACTGCATTACCAGTGCTTTCTCGATATGCAAATCAAAAAATAGGAATCAGAAGCCTTTTTTACAAACCTCTGATTCCTCCATAAATACATCGAGCCGTTCTGCACTCTACTGCAATGGAATTCCCTCGCTTTTCATAAACAAGCTCACTTCCACAGCGCGGACATTTTACAAGTTTTTGAGGATGATTCAATTTCTCATTCAGAGCACGCTTTTCTGCTTCACCCCACTCTGCTTTCATCCCTATACTTCACATCCCTACTCACACCCATTTTTATCTCTGCGTTTTTCAAAGATTTTCCGCGCAATATATCCCAGAATCAATGAGACTGCGATAATAATTACATTTTTTATTACCTCTATACTTACACTCAGTTTAGCTATTTTCCTTTTTCTTTTCATACAAATATTTCAGAATTTTCATCAAATTAAAAAATGCGCGTGCAAAGAAAAAACATGACAATGCACTCAACCCAAACTTAACAATCTCTCTCATCTTTTTTTATCCTTCTATTTTCTGTATGCAATCCCCACAAGCTATCATTACTCTGAGATAATTTCAAACAGCGTTTTCGGATAAGCATACCATTCTCCAGAGTGATCAAGAACTCCATAATAGCGCGAATCATCTTTTATTTCTGTCGCCTCATAGATCTCACCATTGCGTATCTCCGCCATATCCACTCCTAAATATTCTACCTTTATTTTCATATAAAATCAATACGCTATGTCTCGCAACTCATCTTTACTTTTTCTGCAACAGAAATGTCTCCTATAAAAACAAAAAATGGAGTAGAACCATCCAGCTCTACTCCATCGCCTACATCTCTATAAACGGCTTAAATCCGTTGTTTTTAGAACTTGCCAGCCTTAGCTGCTTCCTCTACGGAAACTAAAAATCCTTATTTTACAAGGTTTTCTTCCTTATTATGTACAAATAATACACATATCTTACGCTTCCGCAGACTTGTCCAGACGTTCTACTTCGCCAGTCCTGGCATCTGAAGTGTACTATCTTGATCTGAATAATAAGCTTACTGTTTGATTATGACAATTCTTCTGAACCAATTATCGGAGGTATAATTATCGGAATTTGTCCAAATGACGCCGTAATTTCAGCAATCAAAAGAGAGGTCCTGTTCAACAAATTTTGTAATACAAAAGCTCCGTTATCTTTAAATTCTTTAGCTAAACTTATATCATTCCATTTTATTTCATCTTTATTTTTTTCATTAAACTTTAGAATAGTACCAAATGATACACTAAGCTCAAATACAGATTCTGGTGTGAATTTTAATGTTCTAGTAAAAATAACTCTAACCCCATCATCAGTCACATTTGTATTGATATTATCAATACATTTTATTTCTCCATCTTGAGAGGCATTATCTAAAATCTTATAATTAACACTGTTTAAAAAATATGTTTGTTCTGGTAAAAAATATTCTTCTAAGTTTTTGATCATAGCATTTCACCTATTATTAAAATATAGACATTTCATAGCAGCACTATTGGCTATCATAGTTTTTGGAGGATTTGTTATTCCTGAATTTACAATTTTAGAATGGCTTTTTTGCACTGTTAATACATCTGACAATATACTTATTTTTTGTTCTATCGATGTTATTTTTGTTCGAGATGTGTCATCCACATACGCTTTTAAAGCCTTTTCCACTATTCGATTTAACGATTCATTATTTTTTAAGGCCATCACTGATAATTGTTTGTGTAGTTCAGGGTCGATTCTTACATTAAATGTTCCGCTGTATTCTTTTTCAGGATTTTTTCCAACTTCTTTGCAAAATTCAAGATAATCATCAACAGCACTATGAAATTCACTCTCGAGGTTTTCAATAGATTCACTTTCAAAATTTACTAAATCTTTGATTCCCTCAATCTTTCCATATAAAACATTATCTTCTAAGTCTATTTCAACTTTAGCATGATAACCTTTATATTCAAGTATATTTTTCATCATAAATCTCCATAATCAGTTAATTTTTCCATCAATTGTTTTATCGCATACATTTTCATTTCATTTTGCGGATGTGGCTTATGTAAATCAATAATCGCCTTGTCTCTTTTTCGATAAAACTGTACTCTTGAACCAGATGTTTTTCCTTTATTCCATTCTTCAAATTCTAATGCTATCAAAAGATTTCTTGCTTCTATATATGTGTAATCCCGCGGTATCTGTTTTAAGCGTTCTTTTGCTTTTTCCAATTTTCCCATTCCCTTAGGCCTTCACCTCTTTGCAACTATTTTATAGTTGCAGTATAGAACACAAATCAAAATTTGTCAATTTCTATTCTCTTAAGTTTGTAACTAATCTTTATTTAATATATATTCTGTTTGAGATTATACCATACCTAAATAATGGAGCGCGCCATCCTGATCTGGAGTAAGGGTAATTGGCTCCGTAATCATACGCCCATCTGAATCCATGCAGTACCACTTGCCGTCCACCGTCACCTGCCCGGTCCGCATCACTCCATCATCGCCCAGATAATACCAGCCTCCATTGTACAGATACCAGACATCGTGCACCATCATGCCGGCACCGTCGAACCAATACCACGCCCCGTTGTCACAGTACCAGTTGTTCCGGACGTAGTTTCCCAATCCGTCTCGGTAGTAGAACCGCCAACCGCCATCTTCCTGTTGCCAACCGGTCTTGACGTTCTCTGGAACCCACGTTTTCTTGAACTCGTCCGGAGTCTTATAGAGCTTCTTGATCCCGCTCGTACTACTGCCCCAGTCCGGCAACTGAAAATGAGGCTTGTCCACGATGCTCTTCCAATTTCCGCCCCATTCCAGACCGAGAGCAACTCCGATCGCTCCGACGCGCTCGAAGAACTTGCTGGATTCGTTATAGGCTCCGCTTCCATCATTTCGATAGATATCAAACGCTGTCCCCCACTGGTGATAAGAGCTGTAACTCGTCCCCTGTGCATTCGTCACAATCTTTCCCGGCTTCGTGCGCCCCTGCGCATAGAGAGCGTCCTGCTCCGCCACCGTACGAAATGTCTCTCCGATCTTGATCTTTAAGCCCTGCTCCGCACACTTCTGGATCAGCTCTGCTGCCAGCTTCTGAAGGCGCGGGTGACATAATGCAATATCTCGCATAGTCTTGTCCTCTTTTCTTTTATTTTATGAAATCCTTTGGAATATTGACATTTTTGAGAAAATAGAATATGATGTAGGTAGCTAAGGAACGTGAGAAGGTTCCATAAGGCAAAACAAAAACCCCAGAGGTGGCCGCCTCTGGGGTTTTCTTGCTCGTTACGGTGAGCTATTCCGTTTTAGGCTGTTGCTGCCTATTTGTCCTTATCCAGCCATTTGCATATGTAGTAGCTAACTACATTTGCTACGATAGGAGCAAGAAACGTGAGAAGGATTTCTACCATAAGGCTCACCTCCTTTCTGCTGGAGGTTCGACAGCTTCTACATCATATCATATTTTTCGTCAGTATTCCACTTATTTTCTACTCGTTCTTACTATACTTTGTCCGATTCCAAATTTCCGAGACTCTCTCCCAGCCGTCCATAGCCACCAGTGCCACAAAGAAACCAGCAATAACACATAATCCCGCCAGTGGTAATTCAAAAGAACTGTGGCTATACCATGTCCAAAATCCATATGCCAACGGGCACAGGCACAAAGACAACACAATTACCACCATTGATGTTGGAAGTTTCTCCAGTCCCGGCCATGATTTCACGACCTGTGTAATCACGGACACTACACACGCCATTACTCCGACCAGTGCCAGAGCATACATAACATACTGCATTGCTACATTCATATCCATGCTTATCATCTCCTATCTGATATACTGCTGGGCAACCACAACGATCACTCCGGTCATCATTGCACCAACCAACGCGCCAATAATGGTATCCATGATCTTATCCATTGCCGAGTTCCACTTTTTCCCCGGTGCTGATTCCAACGCATCCAACCGGTTACCCTGTTCCTTCTGCTCCGCCAGCATCCCCGCCATATCGTGTGCGAGCGTGTGGACAGAGATCGCCAGCTCCTGAATTGTAGTGCTGATCTTCTCTAGTTCTTCGATCCGGTGATTCTGGCGCTTGTCTTCGTCGCGGAGTCTTTCCAGCTCTACCTTTACTGCTTCGTCCACTTTCGTTTGCCTCCTTTCGCAAAGCATGCTATAATATTGCAAAAGAAGTTTTTTGCATTCAAAAAGCACCCGGATCTCTTTGGCTCGTGATCGGGTGCTTTCTTTTTACATATTATTTTTTGTATGCCGGTCCCTGCTCTGGATGCTGATCCTTATTCGCGTTCTTCGGTCGAACACTCATATCCAGACCTGAAGAATACTTATTGGGATCGCGGTGCATGTCCGGACCATCTCCGCCGACGCGATGACCGCAATCATCGAACTCCGGATTCAGGTTATCGTGATCATTGATATCGCAGTGCTCTGCATCATGCACCTTGCAATTTCTGTGCAACTTCTCATTTTTGTTTTCCATAGTGTTTTTCTCCTTCTCTTTCTTTTGATTTTTATTCCAAACGAATGTGCGAAATATTAATTCCACAACTGATTCGGATTTTTAATTGTGCATTGCAAGCCAGTCCTGACAGGTCAAATTCTGTCCATGCAGCCGCCGAACTTCTGTTGAAATCTTGACCAACAGTATACATATCCTTTACAAACGGGATGTTTCCGGCTATTAACAAAGAAACATTTCCGGATTCCGGTGTTGTTCGGTTACTGTCATACCAAGTCCAAATCTTAAGTTTACTGTACTTTTTGAGATTATATGTTTTCTTGGTTGCAACATAAGCGTAGTTCTGAGCCGTCCACAAAATCGTTCCAGAAGTACCCCAGTTACTGTCGAACGTCATTCCATCGTTGTTTATGCCATCTTTCCAAAGATCTACCGGATCGCTTATGTATCCCTCCCATGTCCCCGTAATTCCTGCAATCTTAGCACCTTTTTTGATGTTCCCCGCTACAACTCCCAAAGCAGATCTGAGTGTAGCCTTAGAAATACGCGCCTCAGGTTCCCAATCTCCTGTACTGATCTTTCGATAGTATCCTTCCGGGAGGCAATTAATGGAATAATAATCCGTTCCTTCTCCAAAACCGCCATATCCGTAATTTTTTTGATTCGGAATCGCACTTACAGTAACTTTTTCCAGAATCTTCCCGGAATCCGCAGATATAACCTGCTGTGCTGTCGCTGGTGTAACGCTCTTGCTCTGTACTGGAACGGCAACATATGTATCTCCATTCCAGTAGCCACGATCTGGGCGAAGCGCAAACATGCGCTCTGCATTGGCGCCCGTTGGTTGAGTAAATTGTGGCTGGGTGCCCTTGTGGATTGCCACATTTGGATAATTGCTATTAATTCCTCCCAAAGAATCTTTGTTCGTTTGGTCTGGCATTGTGCCGGTGATCTGCTCGCCTTCCACCCATGCAGTCTCTCCGGTAAGGATCTTGGGAGCAGTTGCTGTTCCCGGAGTCTGTGACTCTAAACTATCCGTTTTGATCTTTCCCGATCCATTATGATAACCTTCAGGAATTGTAACGACTGCCCCGGCTTTGACTCCAGTATTACTCCATGCCTTCTTATTTGGCATGGAACCAATAAGCTGTTTTCCCTTTACCCACGCAGTCTCTCCATCAAGAATTTTAGCAGATGTTGCCGTTCCTGGTGTCTGTGATTCGAGATCTGCCGGAACTGCCGCCGTAACAGTTCCATTGCCATCGTGGATTCCCGCAGGGATTTTCACCGTTGCTCCTCCGGAGAGACCTGTATAGCTCCACGCGCCTCGATCTGTGAGAGTTCCTGTTGCCGGCTCTCCGTCCTGATCCACAATCACTTTTCCAGCCCGCACATCTCCTTTTGTGGCTGTAATTGCATCCAGATCGGCATTGTTTCCACCGCCACCCATTAAAACATATCCCATTTTATACCTCCATAAGACGTATATTACAATCTATCTCCGGCTTTTTATACGCCACGAAAGTGACACTTCCATTCAGTGCCTGTGCTACTCCAGCGGATACAAAACCATAGGCTTTCTCATAAGTCTTGTATGTGTCCACTGTAAAAACCTGCGCAGTGCGCGCCAAAATGTAGTTTGCTTCTGCCTGTATTTCTGAATTATATACAGTCTGCGCGTACATTCCAGACGCATATGTCCAGCCGTTTGCGCGCAATGTGATTTCTATGGGGCGTGCGTTTAATTTGTTCTTTTCTGTTGCAGTTACAAACATACGCTCTTGGCTTTCTACAATATTTTCCGCAAGGGCGCCAAGGGGAAAGGTCTGCTTTTCCCCATCTATTTCTACCTGTGCATTTCTTATTACTGCCATGTCATCACCTCTTATCCATTGTATTCCTTGATATATACACTATGGATGACTACCCCCGGCGCTGCATGCGCCATGTCTGCGCGGTTTCCGATCAGAATTGCATCGCAGGCCTCTTTGATTTTCTGGAAGCGCGGGTAGGCAATATTCTCTCCTCCATACGTCGGCAATGCCCATGTTCGCCAATTTGAATCGGTATTCGCCTTCATAGCGAACTCACCGGTTCCGGTCGCACTTAAACGCAGACGAAGGTTCTGATGCAGTGTACTTCTCGCAATCCACGTTCCGGAGTTTCCAAGAGACGTACCGCCGGAATCCGTTGCATATCTCCAACCAAGCTCTGTTTCTGCTGCATTTGTGGACGGAACACCTCTCAATGCAGGCCATGCGACTCCGTATTTCTCTGTACCGAATGACAATTCATTCACGCTTCCTTTGACCAATGCCACAAACGTGCGATTCTTTAGCGTCTGACTGCTGTAAGAATCATCTGTCAGTGTAAAGTCAATCCCGATTTCAATACCATCAGGCATTCCACTCACCACCGGAATACGAAGTGCTGATGTATCTGCCAAAGTCAATCCATCCGTTGTCAGATAGCCGGATGTACTTCCGTCAATACCTTCCAGAATATTGTCATCTGCATCGGTAACCAAATTTTTGATTGTGGTTGTATTGGAGCTGCTACCATTCTGGAAGTCCCAGTAGCCATAATAGGATGCATACGGATTGGAGCTTACAATAATCGTAAGCGTTACACTGTGCTGTGTTCCATTGTCCAGAGTTCCCGTGATCGTTACAACATCACCATCGTTTCCGCTCAAGATTGTTGCTGTACTTCCTTCTACCTTGACCTTACTTGCATCTGAAGACTTCCATGTAATTCCCAGCCCGCCATTTGCATTGGAAGGTGTGTAAGTCGCTGTAAGAGCAAGAACATCGCCTACACTTCCCTTTGAGGCAGAAATGTGCGGTGTGAAATCCGCCGCCGGAATCGCATCCACGATAATTTCACGATATGCATGACTCGCCCAGTTGTAGAGAGGATATTTCTTTCCGGCTAAAGATTCTCCATTGGCATCCGTGGGACGATAGTCGATCGTGTTACCTGTCGAAGAAGTCTCAGAGGTATCATCTGCATAGGTATACAGACTGCAATATCGGTCACTGTCGCGAAGATTTCCGATACCTCGATGATCACGATTTCCTACGGCATTTCCAGCGTATTTAATCGCAATCGTTCCATGTAACTCCTGACCGCAGGTAAGCACTACGCGGGTGTTCTGTACTTCTACCTTTTCCACGGTAATTCCTACACCATCTACCGTTACAGAGAAGCCAAGATTCGGCTGTTCCTGCACCGTATAATTATCTACCACCAGAGGCAGAACCGGAACTTCGTAATCAATATAGATCTTACTGCCATCTACTGTGATAGCTCGGTCAATGACCGTCTGTGCAGAATCTCCCCAGATCAGGCTCTCTGCCAACTGCTTTCCGATCATCTCGCCTTGCCAACGATAACCATTGCTTGTCATGTGTCCACCGGCAAAACGCTGACACGGCATCGCACTGCCGAGAAGAATTGCGTCATCACGCTCAGCAACCATTTCCTGCTGCGCCATGTTGATCGAGCTGGTGCCGTTTGAGATGAACGCACCGCCGGTCTGGTACACAAAGAAAAGAGGAGGCTCTGTCTGACCATAAGCCGACATGATATCTGCCTGCATATCCTTTTTAAGCTGGATGAGATAGTTTTTATATGTATCCTTGTCCGTTGTAGCGTCTTCACCGTTGGTAAAGCCCTGCCCCTTATTATAACCATCATAGTTATATTCGCCCTGCATCCAGATTACAGCTACGCACTTGACGGTCTTTCCTTCGCTGTCCACAGCCGATTTGGTATTGGTTAAGTAATCCAGAAAAGCATCTTTATACAGGTACTCGTATCCGTAAGAAGTACATCCCTTGGATAATCTCTCGATTGATCGACCACCGAGACCAGTCGAGTTCGCGATGAACTTCTGACTTGCATCACGATTTCTCCGGTACATCGTTGCAAAATGGTTCACCGCTGCCACGATCGGAGACTCGAAGCCTTCGTTTTTGCATGGTTTCAAACCAGTGAGAGTCGCTGCTTTATACCAATGTGCGCTGCTGCCGACCATATACACGCCGTCCAGTGGCTCCGTGGTGAGGGCAATCTTACTTTCTGTTCCTGATGCCAGGCTCTGCCCATAAATAATAATCTGCGCATAATCACAGCCCGGAACAGTGGCATACGGCACACATCCCAACTTGCTCGGTTTATACGTCGG
Organism: Brotaphodocola sp.; assembly: GCF_983179755.1. Lineage (NCBI taxonomy): Bacteria > Bacillati > Bacillota > Clostridia > Lachnospirales > Lachnospiraceae > Brotaphodocola > Brotaphodocola sp. Next base: position 116,558 of record NZ_CFAHBC010000005.1, read on the forward strand.
CGCTGAAGACGCTGTGCCTGCATCTCCCGGATCTCCCTTCGGTCCCTGTGCTCCGGTATCACCCTTGTCCCCCTTTTCTCCCTTTGCTCCCTGCGCTCCGGTGGCTCCTTTTTCTCCGGTGTCGCCTTTCGGACCAGTAGCACCCGTAGCTCCTGTATCTCCTTTGGGAAGTACCAGATTCAATTTTCCGTTTGAGATCGACGCACTTGCCGTGCTACCACTGGTAACCGTTCCAATCGTCAAGTCCACTGATCCGCCAGATCCTGTACCCGATTCCATCTTTTCTGCGATCTGTTGAACAGCCTCCACAAGCGCCTTGCCGGTTTCATCCAACAGCATCGGTTTTGTAATTTTCTCAGACATTTCACACCTCCTCAAATGTCACGCAAAGCGCTCCATCTACAATGCTTAATCCTTCAGCACCGCCACTACTACCATTCAGACACTCCTGAACTGTTCTTCCATCCGCTGTCTCAACTGCATCCGCCATTGTTCGGGGATACCATTTTTCCCATACCGGACTCGCCTTTGTACCTGTATTCCGATACAGATATGCTCTTTCGTCTGCCATGTTACCCCTCCTCTACTTTTGCCACAAACTTTGCTGTCTGTCCGGATAACTCGGAGCCTACCTTCAGATCTCCCTCCGTTACCGCCCAGTTATCTGTATCAGCTGATGCCGGAAGCGCGCCGAAAGATAAATTCGTAAACGCCACAGAAGTCAGTTCCTGTTCTTCTTTCCAACCGCCTGAAAAACACAACGTATCGCCTTCAACCGTGACAGACAATGAATTCTTTTTCATCGTCTGAATTAAAGAATCCATCCTCTTTTCCAAATCCATCACGTCTTTTACAGTTGCTGTCCCCGCTTCTCCAATAGTAATGTTTATTTCTGTTGCCTGCGCAACTGCCAGCTGTATATCATAAATAAATGAACTTGGCGCCACGCCGTCATATGCCGGCATCTGATCCGGGGTAACTGCCTGACATACTGCAAATAAAATTTCTTTATTCCCGTCCGATACGTATACTCCAACATTTTGTATCAAATAACTTGAAGTGATTTTTTCATTTCCAAATAATGCTCTTACACTGATCAACGTATCATTTGATATTTGCACCTTCGAGGGAACAATGGTTTGCCGGACTTCCTGCAATTCTGTCAATTTCTTTAAATCTGTTCCTTCCGGATACAGATATGAGGATGCTTTTGCGTGCGTAAACTGCATAGTAACATTTCCGGCAACCGCCTGTGCTCGCAACGCATTACCTGCATCTGTAATAACTGCTTTTTTGTAAACGCCCATAAGCCTCCTTAAATGGTCTGAACAAATGTCCCCGACATAGTTCCTGCCATATACAATCCTGCATTCAAATTATTTTCAACCTGTTGATTCGCGATGATCTCCAAATGCGCCGGCACGATATCCCACAAAAGATCATACAGAAGATTTACCGCGCCATATTTTTGCGATGTAACAGAAATTGTCAGCTTACAATGCTCAGGATCACTTTTTAGCACATAGTCATCTTCAAAAAGTTCTGTAAGCCTTTTTCGCAAAAAATGTATTGTAAACGGCGCTACTGTATTGTATTTCAGCAACAATCTTTGTTTCCGATAATCCAGCGTCTCTCCCGGTTTCGCAACAATAGAAAACTGTCTCTCTTCTTCCTCTAAAGCACTTTCATCCAATGTCTGAATGTAGAAGTTGTCTCGAACTTTTCTCATCAGAGTTTCCACTTCATCCATTACGATTCCTTCGGATTTCATTATTTCTTGAAATTCAAGAATGGGGCGAAAATATTCTGGAAGAATTTTCAATAAATCAACCATTGATCGTCACCACCCCCAAAGAAGGAATTTGTTGCAGTTCAGCAGTCTCCGTCAGAATCAAGTCTCCCGAAGCTCCGTTGATCATAACATCCGTTACGTTTACAACATTGGGAATTTCCAAAATAGCTGCAACAATTCTGGAAGAATATACCGCTACCACATAGCTTATCTTCTGACTTTTGATTGCACTTCCCCAGCTTTCACACACTGACTTCAAGTACTTCTGAATCTTCTGTTCTATCTCTTTCTGATAGATCTCCACTCCTGATTGCACTGTCGCAGCGAATTGGATCGTTGCAGATATATTTAAAACAAGATTGATCGCTGTCGTTATGGTTACAGATGCCCCGATCGGTGCAATCCCATATCCATTTGCAGACGCTACTTCCTCATTTACTTCAGTAGGACAAATTGTCGCCTGCACTTTGCTGATCAGTCCCGGCTCTGCTGGTGTCAGCTCACTGTCCAGAATGCTACACAACACCGTCCCTCCGCCCTTCCAGGCGGGATACACCTGAACTGCACCCACTCCATCAATCGCAAGAATCGCATTTCTGTATGCCGCGATATTACCGCCGAACGCCGCAACATCAAACGTCTCAAAAAAACGCGCCCTCAAAGATGCATCCGTCTCTTCTTCTGAACCAGAAACTATAACTTCCCCGATCACTGCACTTTTGAGCCCAGCCACTGCTGTCACTGGAAGAATATTTCCGAAATATGAATTTCCAATGATACCCGCCGTTTGACAACTTAGGCTATAAACATATTCGCCCTCTTGCGCTGAGATCTGTTCTCCAACTTCAAAGATTACAGAATTTGCCCCGTTAATTGTCTTGAAAGTACTTCCTATCGGAACCTCAACATCAAATATGCCTTTTCGGATCGCAGGTGTTGATGCTTTTCTTGTCAGTCCACGCTCCGCCACAATGCGATCCAAAAACTCCCCCACCGCACTTCCTGCATAGGCATTTTCCTGAACCTGCTCCAATAGCATATAAAGGCCTTCCAGATACCATGCAACCGGTCCCAACGCAGTCTGAATAATGCTTCCCTGACGCTTGTCGATGCTGTTTGATACCTGACTGAGCAATCTGCTTTCGATTTCTTTTCTTGTATACTTCTCATCCTTAAAATCAATCACAACACCATCTCCTTGCTTATCGTTCCATATACAGTTGTCACATCGAAAGAAACTTTCAAAGTTCCATCATTCTCCTCGTTAAACACCCAATTGTCCACAGATACAATACGGCTATCTACGGAAAAGGCATCCTCAACTCTGCGCGGAAGTTCACTTGTTATGTAAGCGTATTCCTCTCCGGGAAGATCCTCCAGCTCCGTTGCAAAATTGCTGTCATAGATCTGCCACCGGAAGCGCTCGTTCTGAAGAATAATGTCCACTGCCTGTCGCATTGCTTCAAGTCCATCCGTCATCCCTGTGATCCGTTTTGATGTCCAGTCAATCAAAAATGTATTCGTAGGCTGTTCTGTTGGTTTCAACTGTACATCTAAACCAACTCCTTCCGGTAATGTTGCCATACTTCCTCCTTACTGCACCTTTGAAAGCACAATATACCTCTGCCCTCTTTGTACCCTCAGCATCACCACACGATCTCCCGCCACGAGTCCCGGATTGATGACAACAGTTCCTCCCTCACCGCCTTGGACCGTCGCGGTTCTCGCAATGACAGAGTCTGTCAAAATCAATCCTGCTTCTGGTTTAGGCTGTGCCGTATTATCCACTAAAATCGCCAGCGGAGACACCGATGTAACCGTTCCAAATGCAAGTTCTGTCGGTTTCATTGCTTTTTGGTTTTCCTGCATGATTTGCTGAAGTTCTCCCAATAAATTAGACAACTGACATTCCCCCTAACTGGCTAAAATCCTTTACCTCAATACTCATTGTGTGCCCGCCATCCTCAAACGTATGCGTAACCTTCTCGGTCAACATCAAACGGACCACTGACAATTCCTTGATTGTTCCTAATTTCACTGGTATGATCATTCCTGCACGCAATCCCGGTATTCCTATTGCATCTATCGTAATTGTCTGAAGCACACGATTGTAATACTGTAAATATTGCTTACACATCTCATCAATTTGGGCTTCATTCAGATTTTCATCCACTTCATCATAATATTGCAAAAGCCCCCAGGTCTTGATCGTATCGGTATCCTCATGAATATAAACATCTGTTCGACCGGACTTCTCATTCTTCCGAACCAGTTTCACTCGATTATAAGTATCACTGTCAATATCGCGCTTGTATGTATAATCAGTGACCAAACTTTTGTCTCCAATCATGGTCTGAATATACATATTTTTTGCTTCTTTCAAGGTCAATTTTCCACAATCGTCGTAGAAGTTGTAGATCTTTCCTGTTTGCACGATCGCCTGAGATACTGCATCAAAGATAATATCCATGCAGGTTTCATTTTCTTTATCCAGATATGGAAACACATATCCCGGCTCTTCCATTTCCCCCACATTCAATCCAAAATTCTTCACAACCTGCTGAATAATCTGTGGTAACGTCATATTTTGAAATAAATGACTTGCATTTGATTTTAAATAACGAAGCTGATCATGAGCCGTATAGGACACTTCTCCTTCGCGGTTGCGTTCCGCAGTAAAAACATATCCTTTGAAAAGTTTTTTACCGCTCACAGATAATTCCACCGAACTTCCTTCTGAAATTGCAATCCCAGAATCCTCCAAGCAGGTAAAGGAAAGTGATGCCGGATTGTCAAATCGCTGTGTGGTCAACTCTATTTTTGATGCCACATCGGCATAATCTGTCTGAATTGTCCGTATTATTTCATTTGAATCATTCAAAACCGTTGTCTGAACGACCAAAGACACATTATCGATCACTTCTCAGTCACCCCGTTATCTCCAATTGACTTTCCTTTACCCAACCGTAAGAACCTACATGTATCGGATACTCCGCGCCCGAAACGATTCTAGTTACAGTCGTACTGACATTCACCGCTGTCCCATGCGGTTTTCCACCAGCGCTATCATAACAATACTCTCCGTTTACAATCACACCTGCGCCGACTCGCATAGCGGATGTTTCTACTGGACGCTCAGTTTCTGATGTTGTTTGCGCTTCTGGTTCTTCCTGAGTCTCCGGCTGTGTCAAAACGATATTGACCGTCTGCGGAGAATAATTTTTATACTCTTTCAGAGTAATGGAATAATGCATATCCCTTGGCTCCCCGCCTTTATCCTTGGTCTCGAACTCGCTCACAACACAACGCATATTAGTATCGTACAATCCAGAACGACTTATAATCAACCGACATTTCTGCTGATTTTTTAGTGCGTTTTCAATCTGTTTAACGTAATCCTTCGGCTTTTTGCTTCGATTATTCACATACGGCGATTCTGTATCTCTTGGGAAAAAACTCTCCCAAGAGATCTCCTTTAATCCCGGCTTTTTCTGCACCAGGACCTTGCCAATGCCAATAACGTCATACTCCTTGTTGTTGCTTGGATATTTTATTTTTATCTCTTCCGGATTTACCGGAATTTTCAGCTTCTTGCCTCCGAAGCACAGATAAATTGCAGTTGTATTCTTCATAGTTCTCTCCTTATCCGTGCGATACTACCGTTCCTGCTGCGCGCTGTTCAATCAAAAGCGCCTTGAGCTTGTCCGCAATGTCCTGCGCTGTCAGATTCTTTGCCTCGCTCTCTGGAATTGATACTTCAATGTGAGGCGCGAGAGTTTTCAGTTCGATCTGGTTCATGTAACGTCGTTCAGCCAAGTTTCGGTATAGTTTCAGATCTTCATCAGACAGCTTGATGTCTTTATCGATCTTTCCAACACTTCCCACTTTTCCTACATTTCCGATATCTCCAATTCCGTCTCCGAGCTTCAAATCTCCAAAACTACCAGCAAGATCTGAAACATTCAGGCTCAGGTTATCCAATTTTGAACCCAGACCAGCGCCATAATTGCCCCACTGTTTCATCGTAGTTCCGATATCCAGATTTGCCATACGTTTGATCTGAATCGCATTTTCACCGAAGGTATTGTCAACCCACGATGACAAATTTCCGCGAAATCCACTTACTGCTCCAGAAAGATTTAAGCCTAAAAGTGCATCAATCGCACTGGCAACCGTCTCAATCATTCCAAGGATCACATCTAACGCATTGGAAAAAAGATGTGCCACATTCGCTACCGGATCATTAAATGCATTTGCAAAATACTCCGCAAATGTTGCGATAAAATTCCAGAGGGTCGCAAATACGTTGTAACCAACTGCATAAATAAATCCAAACACATTTCCAACAACAGATCCAACCTGTTGCATGCCAATTCCATATTGTTGCGCTGCAACCATTAAACTTGACAAGAATACCAATGCTAAAACAATATACCAATTCGCCAAAGCCCACGACGCAGCCTTTGCCACATTTCCTGCAATACTTGCAGTTGCTTCCGCTATTGCCGCCGCCTTTACGGCAGCAAGCGTCGCCACAACAAAGGTCAAAATAGGGATAATAAAATCCATATTGTCATGTACCCACAATGCACTCTGTCCAATCGCAGACAAAGCATCAACACCCGCTGATGCCAACGTCGAAAATAACTGGATTGCCTCACCAATCAGTGCCTGACCGCGGTCCGTATTCAAAAAATTATTCCATTGTGATGCCATATCCTGCACACCATGCTGAACAATGTTCTTTCCCATTGTCATCGCATCTGATAAAGTCATAGGAATGGATTCAAACTTTTTGTTGGTTTCATCTGCCATATCAAGTAGCGCGTTTTTTACAACCTGCGCCGTAACCTTGCCATCCTCGGCATACTTCTTGATCGATCCCGAAGCCCATCCCATACTTTCCTCAATGGTTCTTGCAATTCCCGGAGCAGCAGCAAGAATTGAGTTCAGATCCTGACCGCGGAGCACACCCGCCGCCATTGCCTGCGTCAGCTGGACCATTGCATTACTCTGCTCTTGCGCCGATGCTCCACCGATTTTGAATTGCTTATTCACCTGCTCAGTAAAAGCAATCAACTCCTGATTCGATGAGAATGCGTTCTTCGCATTAAGTCCCATCTTGCTGACGGCGTCTGCGGTATCAAAATATGATGACTTTGCACGCAAAGCAGATTGATAAATCAACTCATTCAGTTCCGCCGTTGTCTGCTGACCATCATTGATCAGGTTCATACGGGCATTGACCTGCGTTTGTGCATCTGCAAATCCAAGAAAGGATTTTGTCAAAGAAAGCGCACCACTTGCCACAACTATCTTTTGGATTGTTCCAAGCAATTTTTCTGATGCACGTTCTGTTTTCTCTGTCTCCTCTTTGTGTCTTCGTTGCTTCCCAACAATCTGCTCCAGAAGTTGATTCGTCTGCGCCGCCTGCTCTCCCAGCCCGCGGATTGCTCCGATCGTTGCCCCCGCAGACCGTCCCATCGCATGAGTCAAGCTCTTATCCAATGCCGTTGTAGTCGCAACTGCCCGATTTCCAAGCTCCAAAAAAGTATTAAATGACGATGAAAACTGATCAGTGAGGGACAATGTTTCGTTGATTACAGCCATCTATGTAATACCTCCTATTTGAGCTTTTCCAATTCTCGAGATTCTTTCATCAGTAACTCCGACATCAAAATGCGTTCTCGAACAGAAAGCCTCATTACTTCATGAGGGAAAACACCGTGATCGCACAACATTCTCTGCATCAATTGCACATCCACGGTGTTTTCCGAAATCAGTTTTTTGCCTCTTCCTCAAGCTCCTCTAAGCTGTCGTCATCGCCAATCATCTCATTGAGGTTTCTGATCTCTTTGACAAGCAGATCATACTCACCCATTGTCAGCATGCGTCCCGGAACATCCAGCGGATCTGTCGTCTTGTAATACGCACATAATTCAGCATCTTTGAAATTCGGAGTCACCACGCAGGCATCCACCAGAAGTTTTCCGTACTTATCCGTATCAAGTTCCTGGACAATACGACCATTCGCTCTCGTTTTCTTCATTGCTCGCTTCAGCAGACGATCGTTCGTCTCCTGATCAATCACACGAATGACAAACGGAATCGGTTTTCCATTTTCATCCACAGCTCTCTTTGTGATCACAACCTCCTTTGTCTCATCCATAACCGGCGGTAACAAAAACGCTTTAATATCTGCCATAACTTTATTCCTTCTTTCTTCTTATTTTTAGCTTCCAAGCTGTTCCGGATCATGAAACCAGTTGAGAACCTCGATGTTCGTAAACGAAAATCCCACTTCCATGTCCAGCACATTAGAATCGGCATCCAGCTTCGCGATCGGCAACTTGTTGAGCTTCACATTGTAAAAGACAACCGTCTGCGTTCCCACACTCGAAGTTGGATCATCATTTGTGATCTGAAGTGTGAAATACGGCAGTTTTCCTGTCTTTAAGTACTCCTGTAATAAGCGCAGGAAATACGGAGTTCCATAATACAGCGTCATCGTTCCAGATAATTTAACTCCGGTGGTTCTCACCTGAACCAAGGAAGTGCCAACAACCTTGAAGTCCTCTTCCTGAAAGCTCGCATCCGACTGAAATTTCTTCATGCTAAACATCTGATGGTTTTCACCATTGATTGTCATAAATCCATTTCCGGAGCTTCCATTAAGCGCATCGCGCTCAAGTAAAAAATTACCATCCATCTTCCACAACCTCCTTACTCAGTCACAGTGCCAGCCGACACATTCACTGTCATGTAAATCTTCTCAATGCTGTCCACCGGCTGAATCGCAACATCTACAATTACAGAGTCAACATCATTTCCCTCTGTCACAGAGACATCCTCTGCTTCAAAATTCTGAATTCCGTTGTTTGCCTGCATTTCATTTAAGTATCCCACGATCCATCCTGCCAGAAGATTGCGTCCTGCTTCATTGTTGTTGGTTTTTCCTACATAGTACAAAGCGAACTGCTTATACACATCATTGCAGAATTGATTCAGAACGCGCATTACACGGTTTTTGGAAAAACTCTTCTGCTTATCCACAGTAAAACTTGTCAGCGTGTTGATATCTGTACATACCTTGACCGTATCAAAACTGTCAATAAACACAATCTGACCGTTGTCGATTGCTTCTTCGATTTTTGCATCTGTCAGCTTCGGATTCGACTCTACGGCATCTGGATATCTGGCATATGTAAGTGATTCATTGTATTTGGCTCCTGCTTCTGCACCTCCGATCCACCACGTTACCTGCTGCGGCGAAAGAATCGTTCCATCAGAGAGCTTCACACCATTTCCAACAGAGATCACCCACTCACTGTTTGCAGTTTTTGCCTCCGCCAGAACTGCCTGACATTTCTTACCGATACTGTTGGAAACTCTTTTCGCAAAGGTTGCATATGCCTGCTGTACGGTTGCATCCGTCCCATCATACACAACAATATCGAACTGATACGGCTCTAATTCCGTCAGAAATTTTGCGTAATCGCCGGCGGTTGGTGTCGGATCTGTTCCTCCCGTTAAACTTTCCCCTGCGGATGCAGTCAACGTCTCTGTTCCGCTAAACGCAACCCACTGATTTCCGTGCAACTCTCTCGCTGTCTTTACACTCTGCTCATCAAGAACATTTCCATCAACGATTGTGGATACGGTAAAAAGATCCTCTTCGTCCGGATCTGCCGAAACCATAATAATGATGTCGTTTCCTCTCTCACCTTCATACAAAGCCGTAGCGGTTAAGGCGCCAATCTTTGTTGATGCCTTTGCTCCGCCCGTACCAGATACTCGATACAGCAAAATTTTCGACGGTCCAGATGTCACATCGGTTCCTTTCATCATTTCCCGTAAGAACAGAGCACTATCTGAAGTGATGTCATGACCAATAATGTTTTTTACATCATCGCCAGGAATAATTTCCTGCATGATCCCAACACGTCCCCAAGACATCGGCTCCGCAATTGCCACAATTCCCTTGTCTCCAATATTGGCACCGATGTTTCCTCGTGACCTCGTATTGATATACACACCCGGCTGACGTTTGTTCTGGCTTGTCCATGTTCCTCCTGCCATCCTACTTTCCTCCCTTCAAATATTTGTCCAAAAGCTCTTTTGCTCCTGAAATGGAATAAGCTGGCTTCACCAGAATCGTCCTGGCAAAGTCCGGCTGATACCCGGACAGATGTTTGCTCTTTAAGAGTTTCTCTGTCGGATACAGGGTCTCATTATTATTATGTTTTTTTAATGCCGGCATAATTTTCCTCCATATCTTGCATCTTAATCTCATCTTCTGAAAAGCTGACGCGCTGGCAAATATGGAACTGATAATGCAGTTCATCATCTTCCTCATGCCATTGCCTCTCTTCCGTCCGGATCAGAGCCTCATTTCCCTGAGAATCCCTATACATAAACCGCTCAAGAGAGGCATCCAGAAATTCAGCCACCTCATAAATCTGAGCATTGCGGTCGACGATGTTTCGTTGCTGTACAAACACAATATCCATTGCCAGATCTCTGCCCATTCTGCTTCCAATATGAGGTTCTATCGTAACGGGTGAAGTGAAGAAAATAAAAAAGCAAGGAAATTTTGTTCCTTGCTGATTCGGGCTATCATAAACGGGATACTTCGGATACCTCTCAGAAAGCAATGTCGCCAAACTGTTCAAAACTGATTTTAATGAAAAAATCACTTCATTGCCTCCTTTACTCGTTTCTCCAACTCGCTCCGAACTACACTCCGGTATCTTCCAATTGCTGCTTCTTTCATGTGTTTTCCAGGTACATAGGTTGTTTTTGTTCCAACCACAATACCGCCAGATCCATCCGGACTTCTTTCCAGCAGATTCCCATTCACAATCAATCCCGGAACGAAATGCTTATCTACTCGATGACCATCATTTACATAAGATGCATATTGCATGTTGTTATTTAACTCTGTGTAAACACTTCCGCCTGTCACGACGGGTGTCGTAATGCTATCCGTTGACCAATGTTGTGCCATCTGACCACTTCTCATATTCGTTCCGGCAAGCGTTCCATCATTAGGCGGTGTCTTCTCTGTTGCCACTCGAACCGCCTCAATCGTTGCTCCCTCAATCACCTCTGCCATAATCTTTGGAACATTTTCTCCTGTCTTTCTCAGCTCTTCCAATCGTTTTCGCATCTGACTTCCGAAACTCGACAAGAAATCACCTCCCCGATTCAATCAGATTATCTCTCAAAAGAACAACCTCTTTATGCTCCAATCCCGTCAACGACCCGCCAACTGGATCGTAAAAATCCTGTGGTGATCCAGCAAGATATCTTTCTGCCTGATTTGCACGACCAAGATTTCCACCTCGAATCACATGAAGTTCATCGCCCGCACAGAGATCCACCTCAAGGTCACAGGAGAGCTTATCCTCTCCCCTGGATCTTGCCGCATCATCCGTGATGCTTGGGCTTCCGGTCCCTGTATGGTACACACGACACGGGATGCCTTCTGCAACTTTCCTGCGCTCCTGCCTCGAAATACTTCCATCTTTTGTTGAAATCACCCGGTATACATCCATGAGATCCGTGTACCAGCCCTCAAAAATAGGATTATCAAATAACATACATGCCTCCCATTCCAACCAATCGAGCAAGTGTCACAAGCTGTTGTCCATACTGCGTAGCATTCCAGCTTCCCCACTTTTCCGTTCCAATCGTTACTGCTGAATTGTCATAACTGACGGATGTATCTCCCATCGTGGTGCTCTTTATGACACCTGCCGGCTGTGCCTTCGCAACCACCTGCGCCGTCCCAGATGATGCCGGAGCATATGTCTTTAAATACATTGTTGAAAAGTGTGCCAGATAAAGCCCCGCAGCATAACGCCACATGCTTCCCCAGCGCGACGGAAGAACGCTGTCATTTGCCTGCGTCAGAAACATATTCAGGATTCCTTCCGGAAGAAGATCCTGACTCTCAGGATCTTTCCCTTCCTCCGATGAAACTTTTTTCGTAAACTGTGGAAAGTCCTCCCGGAACATTTCCTTCGTGTAAGCTCCCCGCTCTCCCGGCTGTGTAAGATTTGCTGCCTGCTCTTTCGCTGACTGAAACCTCGACGTCATCGGATTCGTGCTTCCATACGGCCACATCGACATCACTCTTTCTTTCCGCTCTTGGTCTTCACAGACTTCTTGGCATCCTCAGAAGCATCTTCATCTGTTACCACCTTTTCTGCATCCGGGCGGATATCATGCTCTGTTGCCAGCTGTTCTGCTACTTCATCTGCCTTGTAAAGTTCCTTGTCCTTCGTTCCATCTGGGACCGCGATATTGCCACAAAGAATTGCTCTCTGAACCAGATCACTCTGTGCAACATCCTCCGGAATCTCTCCAATATAGTTCTTTTTGATCAGATACAGCGAGCCGTCTGCTCGCCTTACCTGATAATTTCTCTTTGATACAATAAACATCTTGCTCCTCCTTAGATTCCATCTACATAAATCATCGACTGATCGTAAAACATCTCCACCTCGGACAGATTGCCGGCATATGCGGTATCAAAGCAAAAATCCTGAGTATTGGAGCTTGTCATTGCTCTCGTAAGCGGAGCAAGCTCATCCATCGCAAGGAAACGCTCCTCGTTGCGATAAACCACCATACGATCCGCGCCTGCGTCTCCGGCGCCTTTGCACCACTTTGTTGCAGCGATTACAAGATCTGAGCCATTCTGTTTTGCGACATTATTCTCGAGAAGGAACGTCAAAATGGTCTTCTCCGCCAGCTCAGTCACCTTGGTTGTTGCAAGATAGTTAAACTGCTCATACGGCATAAGGATGTGATTTGGAATTGCACTGTTGTCATACTCACAGGACGACCATGCCAGCAGGATTGCATCGTTGATGTCCTTTAAGATCTGATCTGGGGTCTTATCCTTGAATTTTGTGCTTGGCGAAGTCTTTCCGTTAGACTCAGCATTCGTCACCGTTACATCTTCGTTGTTTACGAGACCGGTTGTTCCATATCTCGCAAAACCGGCATAGGTATTCTCATCCAGATGCTTGTCGTAAGCCATTCTGAGTCCATCGCGAAGCAGAGTGTCTATATTACGACCAGTCATGTTTCCTCTCTGCATATCGATCCACATGACGCGAGTGCCTGCCGCGATCATATGTGCCTTGTGCTGACCCTTGGAGAAATCCGCCTGTACCATTGGAATTCCGTTTGAACCACCAGAATGTACCAGATTATCTCCAGATCCACCAGTAATGCCATAACCGACCTGCATAGTGGAAACGAACTCAGCCCAACCACCACCGACACGAATCGGAATATCTCTCGCATATGTAAAACTTGTGAGCGGTGTCCGAATAATCGGATCTCTCTTCTCAAGCTCAGATGATAAAAATGCCTGACCAGATGCGATTCCGGCTGCATCCATAGTGAATGTCGCCACATTTGCACTTCCTGCGGATCTGCTCACCGCTCTTCCCAAATCATAAGTACCTACATTTTTAAACGCCATGTCTCATTCCCTCCTATGCATTTAAGATGGTCAGGATTCTCATCTCTGCCACACCATTGGCATCCGCGCTTCCCTTCCACTGTGCGTTTGTCAGTTTCACATTCTTACCGGTATCGGCTGTTGCCTCGAATCCGCCGACAACTGCATTCGGATAGGACTCATTTTTAACAGTACGAATATAGACGTCTCCGCCGGCAGTCGGAGTTCCGTTCTGGCAAATTACATTCACACAGCCACGCTTCATGACTGGAACAGCATCGCCAACACGATAACTTCCTTCATTCTGATTCATGTAATCCATTGCAGATTTTACTTCGCGAACTGCAACACCAACAAACTTTCCTGCGGTAGATGCCGTCTCCCACGGTTTTACCGCCCCTGCTGTTCCAAGCACTACCGGAGCACCGAATGCGATCTCACCTTCACTCGGATGGGTGTCCACCACCATGTCTGCCTGTCTCGCATAACTGCCGGCATATCCATGTGGCATGCTCTTTCCAATTACCTGTCCTTTCATTACTCGTTCTCCTTTCTCTTGTGCGGGTTTCTTGCATCATAAGCAGCCTGACACTGATCCACATTCATCACAGAAGCTTTATCCGCAGTCTTCTTGGCATTTGCCTGCGATGCTTTTAAGATCGCACTGATATCGCTATTTGCATCCCTCGTAGTAACGAGTTTGATCAGTGCATCAGAAACTGCCTTTCTCTGTGCTGAATCCTGAATGGATGCCACAGTCGGGCGCATTGCCTTTAAAATTCCAAGAGCGATTGCTTTGTCCATTCCTTCGTTAGTCTCTTCATCCATTTCGCCAACCGGAACAACCTTCGCCTCACCGTTTTCCTGATCATCCCCCTTCGGATCTTCGTCTTTGCCTCCCTCTAAAGATTCAATTGCCTCGTCCATCGGGTCTTTTTCTTCTTTTTTCGTCGCCGGATCAAGAAACTCTAAAAGTCTGTCAATTTTCTTGTCTAAGGCATTCAGGAACTCTGAATCTTTTGCGGATGTCTCTCCCGCACCGTCCGGCTTGTCTTCTGGACTCTTTTTCTCCTCCAAATTGCTTTCCTCCTGTCCCTTTGTTTCTTCCGCATCTAAGGCGACTGCGGCATCCATCGCCATCTGCTCGATCTCTTCCGGACTCTTATCCTTGACAGCCTGACCGAAGAGTTTAAAAAATAATCCTGTTTTGCTCATTACTTTCCTTTCTGGCTTTTTCGCCTCGTTTTTATCTGAATCTAAAATAGCGGCTCGTTTTCCGGCTCTTCCCCGGTCAACTACCGCTACATGATTCCCTCTGATATTTTTCTGGCTGTATGTGCCATCTTCATTTTTTACATAATCGCATTCATATCCGCAACTGATCTCCCGCTTTCCATTCTGGATCGCATCGATCAGGTCTCTGTCATGAATATGAAGATCCGCAATCATATAATCCTTCCACTCGCCTGTTCCCCGCCGGATGTTCTGCGCATGCCCCATCTCATATGTTTTCACCTCATCCGGTCCAATCAGTCCCGGCGGATGATCATTCGTCACCGGCTTTCCCTCGAAAGACGCCAAAGTTGCTTCTGAGAACACCTCATCCGGAGGTCGAACAACAGCAATGATCTGCTCGGACTCCCCGCCTGAAAGTCCCAACTCACTTCCGAGATAGTCCTGTGTTCCGGTGCGGGCGATTGGCACATTTTTGCAAATTAAAAAGCCCTCACCAGTTTCGATCTGGTTAGGACTTATCGTATAGCCATAATATGCAAGCATCTATTATTCCCTTTCCACTCATTCCCCTTAGTTTTTACAACCATAATGCTGTTTAATCCAAGTCAACACATCCACACAATCACCTCCTGCCGTCACGATATCGAAATCTTTCTTAAAAATGAGTATGAAAATACCACCGGTCATAATGGCTGATGGTATTAATTTGTTTGATAATAAATATCATCGCGGATACTTTCAAGCATATACGTTTTCTCTGAAGGCTCCTGACCTTCATCCATCCAGTAAACTGACTCATCTTCCACAAAATCCATGAAATCAATTTTAGTATCCACATCTACAACAAAATGACCATTGTTCTCAGCACTAAGCACTCGCTGTACCAGTGGCTGATCTGGATACATTTGCTTTAAAAATTCAATCTGCTCTTTTGTCAGTTCAAACTCCCTTTCCATTTCTTTCATTTAATCGCCTCGCTACATCACTATCCGTAGGGTTACACTGAATTAACATTCCCGTATCTGGGTTAATAGAAACCGTTGCATTCGCGCCAACATATCTCTGGCTTCTGTCCCCTTTAGTATCTGTCACAATTTTTCTGACATCAAGAGGGTTCTTCAGCGCATTCTGAATATCTTCCACGGTTACTCCCGATCTGGATCTTCCAGTTTTCGGGTCCTTCATAGTTCCGATCACACGTTCTATAAAGTGCTTTCTCTGACCAGTTATTTTTGTTCCCTGTACTGTTTCAATTTCAATCATTTTAGCATCGATTTCATCATGAAGACGAACGTAATTCTTCACACCCGACAGCGGAGAAATCATCCCCTTCTTCACAGATTTCTTATAATCCTCGTACAGATGCCATCTCTTAGGATCATTATACTTCAAATCCCTGAACTTCGCAAAGTCTTTCGGCACATCATTCCCAAGAATTGCTCGATACTCTTTATGCTGCTTCATATCACGGAGGAGCTGCTGCCGGTTCTTCTCTTTTTCCCGATACGCCGCGATCTGCTTCTTCGTCCGTGGATCCCGGCTCAGAGGATTCTTTTCGATGCTTGAAAAGTCCTTGTCCTTCTGGATCTGCTCCGCGCTCTTGCCGATCGTGGTGTACTTGACCAGGCTGTGCAGGCAGTTCGGATGGATATTCAGGTATGTGTTTGAAAGATCGTTGCTCCCAGAAGTATCAATCTTTCCGAACGCTATACTCAGAGGCGGGTAATCCGGATTTGCTCCGCTTTTTGAATATACACGCCCTTCTAGTGGTGCACACACCGAACAAGTCGTTCCAACCTTCACAATTTGCCAGAGATCATATTCATCGGATGTCAGGAGCGCCGCCACCTCAGCTTGTCTGGCTGTCGTTCGGACTGCCATGTTTCCATAAGCCTGCATACTCCATTTCCGCCCTGCCTTATCTGTAAAACCGGTGATTCCATTTGTCTCCATCTCCTTCACAAGATCCTGACTGGACTTGATCCACGGCTTTCCCGATGCCTCTTGTCTAAGAATCTCCTCCAAAGCAAGTTTTCGATATGGATCGTTCTCCAATCTGGCGATTGTAAATACCTTTTCAACGCTCTTCTTTGCAGTTCCCGCCATCTCCATCAACTCGCCCTGAAGGTTGTTTGCCAGTTGCTCCATAATGGCAATCTGTGACGCAGAGTGCGTTCCGGTAATATCTCTCGCATTGGCATATCCCGTAGCATCTTTGTCTGAGTGATAAAAGATCATCTCGATCATCGCCGGCACATAGCTCCATGAAGTGTCTACCATGTTCTGCAAGATCCGCTGAACTCGTTCTAGTGCTATCACCTCTGCATATTCCACCTGACCCAACGTGCGCTTTTTGCTGATCTCTTTAATCAATTCCTGCTCTGTCCGAAGAAACAGATTCCGAAGCAATACCGTGATGTCAGCTTTCTCCGGCGGTCGGATCTTCATTGCCATCTCCTATTTCATCCTCTCCTGTATTTTCTGGAAAAGAAAATCCCGCCATAGGATCTTGCATGCCACGAGTCTCTGAGTAGAACTTGCCCTTTCCTGCTTCGATCGCTTCGTCCGTGATCTTGCTGTAAAGCCCAGTCTCGTCAGACAGATTCTTTAGCTCCTGCATAGCGGTTGCTGCATCAATCAGATCACTCTGATATACTGCCAGAATCGCACTACTCTTTCGCTCTGTGATCTCTGCCACATCCTTCGCATCTGGCGTCTGCATTGGCGGGAAATCGATGTCCATATCATCAGGAATTCTGCCCCACGCAGACAATTCCATAATCGGAAGTAAACGCTCGATCACTCCCCGAAGCTCTGTCTCCCTCAGCCCGTCTATGTAATCATAATAGTTCTTCAGATCTGATTCTCCGGTTGCATTCATGCCGGCCGGGGATCGCCCAAACAGCTTTGTCACCGGTGTCCTCGCTGCGCCGGCTACATCCATCATTACACGATCATAGACATCGGGAAGTCCGGTAAAGGTATACTGAGTGTTGTGAATCGAGTCACCTTTGTTGATCATCCGGGTTCCAAAATTACTCTCCATCATGGACTGCGCCGCCAGCGTATTCCAGAACCGGCGCTGAATCTCTGAATTTGCCGATCCCAGAAGCTGATCCAAGCCGTCAGTCTCCTGATAATTGATGTTTGCCCGAAATGTAAGTGCCGCAATGTTTCCTGCTACATTATCCCGGCGGGTCAATTCCTCGTAGATTGCCTCAATCTCTGACTCTCCCCAGTACTGTTCTGTCACCTGTTCCATCCAAGGAAGTTCCCTGCCGATAAAACGGATTACCCTGCTGTGATGCACCCTAGCAACCATACTTCCCGTCTCATCATTCCTAACCGTGTAGAACGCTGGCAATCCGTAGTCTGGATCTTCTGGATCTGTAACCAACTCTCCCTCGGGATACACACCATTCCACCGATCCAGAATATGAAGTCCCAAGAAACTTCCTGGCATAATCGTATCCAGATCCAACGGCATACTCATGTCATTATGTCCCTTGATCAAGATCACTCCCACTGCACCGCCGTAAAGCCGTCCCCAGTACATTCCAAGAAGCAGTTTATTCCGGATCTGTGTTCGACGCTCTAACTGAGTCATCTCTTTCAGATACTCCGGTGCAACGCTGGTCCTCAGATCATACCATTTCCGCAACATATCATTCGGAATCGTAGAGATGATGTTTTGAATGATCCAGTTCTCACGATACAGACTCGTCAGGAGTTGATGATTCTGCGTCATTCGGGTCATCGGATACTCTGTTGCCTGAAGTAGATCCATTGTCCCGAATCCAATCCTTGCAGCGGGATTAGAAAAGGCGTCCATCGTCATGACGGACGCCTTGGAATCCATATTCTGTTTTGAATCCGCCCTCATCCGGCGGGATGCCTTTCTTTTTGCCATCTATCTTTCCTCCTATGCACTGATCCTCCATTTTGGCAGAACCGTGTAACAATAATACCGCAATGCATCTGGACCGTGATCTTTCTGCTTCACAGGTTTTTCCTCTCCTCGCTCCATCGCTTTATCCTCCCAAACGTAAGATCTCATCTCTCCAAGCAACCCCTTGCAATTTTCTTTGTTAATCCGAATGTTTCGCTTTGCCAGAAGAGAGCCAACCACTCGAATTCCATCCGTTACTTCATTGTTTGCTGGTTTCACATACACACCGCGACTGCGAAGTTCCGCGATAAATGATGCTGCCGACGGGTCCACAACAACCATACACTGATCCTCTGGTGAACATCCCATAAACTCCTCCATATCTTTCGCATACTCAGCGTCTGTCCGTTGCGGGTTCCCGCTACGTCTTGCTTCCTCCGATCGGCTATCCCAACGGTACTCCCGATCAACCCACAGCGTCTCTCCATCATCCCACACTTCCAAAAATACACAAGGGTTTGTAGTTCCATAGTCCACAGTGATTGTCTTGGTCGCCGTACTCTTCAAGCTCACCGGACGTTCTGCATCCGTATACAGATTCCGATCCGTGAGCATTGTATAGATCAAACCTTCCGCCACAGCCCACAAACCTTTTATGTACCGAAGATAAAAGACTCCAGCGTACATCTCCCGATACTTTTCCTTTACCTTCTCAGAAAGGCTCAAATTATCATCCATAGTAAAGTGAAGGTATAAGATCCGCTTCTGTTTCTTTTTATCGATCCAATTCAGCTTGAACCAGTGCATCGGTCCCGCTGGGTTGCAGTTGAACCACCAAGTCGCACCCTCCACGGAACATCGACCGGTTGCCTGATTCACAAAACTCTCCGGCATCAGAGCAACCTCATCAAAAAAGGCTCCCGCCGCCGTGATACCCTGTATCAGGTCTTGGGAACCTTCATCTTTGCCACCAAATATATAAAAATAATTTGTTCTTTCTCCTCGTGTGACCTCCAACATATTCGGAAGATCTCCGGAAATGTGATAAATCCAGCGATATCCTCGACTTGTCAGCATCAGTTTGAGATTTTGAAGTACATTTCGCTTAAATGAACTGATCGTCTTTCCTGCCATGATAAAGTTCTGACCATCATACTTCTCCATCGCCCACATAACATAAGACAAACTCATGCTGACGGTCTTTCCGGAACGGATCGCGCCATCCGCAATGATTCCAACCGCATCTTTCACCGGGCTGTTATCTGCCCACCAGGTAAAGATCTGCCTCTGCTTCCGAGAGAACTTCTGGAACTTAAATATCGGACGTTTCTTCTTCATCTTCCGTATCCACCTCCAGAGAATCATCATCAGCCCAATCATCGGTAGCAGAACCATTCAGGGCATCTAAGAAACCATCGTCCTCAGCCACTTCTTCTGTATCGCCCATCTTTGCTTTAGCAGTTGCTATACGAAGACGTTGCTCTTCCGTAGCAATGTTCATGTGCTCCGCCAACCAGTCAAGAGCCTTCATCCGGTCGAGTAATTTGATGCTGGCGCCGTCTTTCCCTTGCTTCACCTCAGAGATAAGAGTTCCATCTACCTCGCCAGACTCTCGGAAGCGCACAGTATTCACCTCTTTTATCAGAGGTTCTTTCTTTCCTGTCTCTGGGTTCTTCACCTCAACCGGTCCGAACGCGCCCATCACCTGCACCTTTTCCCTTCCGAATTCGACATAGTCAGTAATGTCAGCGAAGGCAATGTCCATGTACTTCTGGAAGATGTCATGCTCATCCAGAAACTCGCGGTTAAGGCGGGATTGTTTTAACCGGTTGATTTCTGCTTTTACGACCACGTTTGACAACAGTTCAAAACCATGTGAATTTGCTGTGAAATAGTCACATCCATAGGCTTTTTGATATGCCTTTGTGGCATTGAAACAGCGAACATAATACAGGCAAAAAAGCCTTTGTTTATCGGACAAATCGGGGTTTTGAATAACCGACTCGACTTCCGGAACAACATCCTGTATGCTTATCATTTTGGAGGTCGATCTTTCTTTCGCAACGTTGCGTTTCTTTTGCAACGTTGCATCGTCCCAATTATATCGATTTTTCCAGCTTCGGATTGTCCCTTCTGGAACTCCAAGAAGCTCAGAGATCTCTATCAGCTTTCTACCTTTTAGAAACAGCTCTCTGGCCTGTTCCATTCTTGTATCTGGCGCTCTTGCCATGCATCACCACCTCTCATTCGTGCTTATTTTTTTAGGCATAAGAAAAGAGCATCCTCAATTGAGAATGCTCCAGCGTGATCTGAGGAATCGAACCCCACGGTATTAATCTATATTCCAGCTTTGCTAATGCAAACGAGTATTCATTACAGCCGATCACATTGAATACCGTTAACACCTCCTAAAATATTTACCTTAAGTTTAATATTTCTAGAGATCTGCTGTTCATAATTGATTGACACCCATTTGCTTATAAATGCCAAAGCCATAACTAGCATATTTATATATTATGATACCTCAATATCTTTAAAAAGTCAAAGAAAAGCACCCATCTCACGACAGGTGCTTTCAAAAGGGAGGTTGTTGGTATGTATCTATTTACATTGGAACAGCGGGGCTCGAACCCACGACCTCCCGAGCGTACTCGGGCGCTCTCCTAACTGAGCTACGTTCCATTGTGCGCTTCCAGTCTGAAAACAGTTGCCGTCTTCGCAGTCACCACGCATGCACAAGCCCCTGCTCTGTTAACTGTTTTCAAATCTGACTTTGTCAATCTCTCTGAGGTGTTGCGCTACGCTCAGTTCATCCGGGTGCGACCCAGCGAAATCATCTGCCGGGCTGTTACACCCGGCAAATAGGGGTCGTGTACAAGAAAAGCTGAAAACTGTGAGTGTTCACCTTCGGCTTCAGATTACATATTATCATGTTTCATCGGGACAAGGGGGGACATTTTCAATTTTCTCAAAATATCTCTGCCTCCGTTTCTTCACATTCTCATCCGTATACTTCTTCTTACGCTTCGGAAACATCCGGTTCATCCGATCAGCCACCTTCGCATCACTCAGACCGTCGATGAAATACAGCCGGAACATAATCCGCAGTTCTGATTTCTCAATGCTGTCTATGTACTCTTCCGCCTGTGTGGTGAGTTCCAAAAGTTCAGCCTCTTTCAGCTCCAGAATCTTTCTATAACGCTCGCGCGCTGTCTGCTTCCGGACATATATTGGATCCGGAATTCCTGTCACCTTGATCGGACCGATCGTCAGGTCTTTTCGCGATCCCGTCACCGTATCAGCCACAATCGGCGGATGCTCCAGAAACTTATCCAGTTTCATAATTCTCTGTCGTAAATCTT